>NZ_BAAHAP010000016.1:0-82992 GCF_054777495.1 Echinicola sediminis
GGTAATCCAGGTATTCCTCAAATAAAGCAGTAGGGGTGTTTACCCAAGGGTGCTCGATATCGGGAACCCCGTGCAGGGTGAGGACAACGATCTTTCCATTCTTCGCCTCATTTAGGGCGGCCATGATTTCGTCCTTATTATCTTCCTTGGTGGCCCAGCTGGGAATCAGGTAGGGGTGGTCTTTTTCCGGATCATAGGCCCTCTTGCCTCCGGCACGGGCAAAATCATAGCCCCGGGCTTCCAATACCTCAAAACATGCCTCGCTGATATCATAGGCCGGATAGGCAAAGCTGGAAGGCTTAGGGATGCCCAATGAATCGCATTTGTCTTCGATATAGGCCAACTGTTCATTAATTTCAGCTTGGCTGAGCCTGTCCACATGGGCATGATTGCGGGTATGGTTGGCCACATCAAAGCCCATCCTGTCCAAGGCCTGTATCTGCCTCCAGTTCATGTATTTGCTGCTGTCGGCATAATTGGGGGGAAATTCACATACATAAAAAGTAGCATTGAAACCATGCTGCTTGAGCAAAGGGGCCACTACCGAATAGTGGCTGGCAGGGGCATCGTCAAAGGTCAGCACCAGCAGTTTGTCAGGGATGGGTTTTCTGAGGACTTGGGACTGGCAGGCCAGGGGAAGATAGAAAAGGAGTAGGTAGAGTACTTTTTTCATAGGTGTTTTCGGGTTGTTTCTGGTCAAGTTATTTACTTAAATCTGTAAATGGGATTACAAATCCCAGATATATGGGTTCGGGATTGCAAATCCCGAACAGCTCGAGACAAAATATTGTCCACAGATAAAAAGAATTAACACAGATGTATGCTGAAAGAATCACGCCATCTGTGTTTATCTGTGTCCATTTGTGGTTAATTTTTTATTCAGTTGTGCCAATCCTCCGCGGCGGACGGCACAGCTAAAGCAGGGCTTTAAGCTCTGGTCTCTATCATTAGAGCTGAAAGCTCTGGCTTACTTAGTCCCGCGTCGCAGCCGACGGGACAATAGAGGTATTTGTGCGGAACTTGAAACTTTTATTCCATTCTATTAAACTTCGGCCCTTCAGCCTGAGGTCACTGAGCATGTGTTCACTGAGTCAGTCAAAGTGTCGAAGCATCGAAAGGCAGAAATCGCCAGATGTAGAGCTCTCCTTACCCTGTCTTGATTGCTCAACTAAATCACCAATAATTAATAAACCTAGTAACCTAAACCAATCAGTTAAGGGCTTTTAGGATGTCTTTTTCTGCTTCTACCCAGACCTGATAACCCTCATCATTGAGGTGGGTGCCGTCATGGCTGAATTTTCTGTTCATTAGACCTTCCTGATCCACAAATCGTTGGTGTAGGTCAATGACCTCAATATATTTCTTTTTCTGAAATTTCCGGATCATCCCATTGACGGTCAGGATACTTTTCTTTTTGCCCTCATTGGAAGTGGGGAGGACGGTTTGAAGGTAGATTTTTGTATCAGGCGATCCCTCATGCAGGCGCTTGGCAATTTTGAGGATGTTTTTGCCTACATACTTTGCCGATGGGATTTTATGTTGATAAATAATATTGGCCCTGCTTTCTTGGTCCTGGTGGAGGTTGGACAAGTCATTGGTGCCGATAAGTAAGAATACGGCCTTGGGTTGAAAATGGATGATTTCGTCTAGCCTGGCCAAAACCCCATCAGTAACATCCCCGGCGATCCCCCTGTTTTTGATATGGGGCATGTCAAATTTTTCGCTCCAGTTTCTCCCCTGCTCGGTAATGCTGTTGCCTATAAAGACGATATCCCCAAAATCCAAGGGGGCTTCCTTGAAGGAGTGGATGCGGCTTTGATAGTGGTTGACCGTCCATTCATTATGGTAAGGGGTGACCACCTTTTCTGTGGGGTACAAAGTATTGCCCGCCTGTTTTGTGAGGGGGCTGCAACCGCCGAAAAAGACGAGCAGCAGGATGGTCAAATAGGGCTTGGAATAGGAAATTAGGTTGTTTTTCATGGTTTGTTTTCTTTAAACTAAGAGAGGGATTACAAATCCCTTATAGATGTGGTCGGGATTGCAAATCCCGGGCAGCTTGAAAATCATGATTGGTGCACCACCTATCATATGGGATAGCAGCAAATCCCTTGATTTTAAGGTGTTTTTAGTCTGTAATAGATAAGCTACTGCATTTTCGGCCCTGTCCGTTGAAGTCTTTCGGGGCCTTTGCTGGACAGGTGTGGCTATTTTTCCAAAAAGTGCCAACTGGCCTTATGGTTTTTGGGAAGCGTTTCATCTTTGATCCTGGCCCTTAGCAGTTCCACAGGAAGGGTGTTATTGGCCATCACAAAGTCATGGAACGCTTTCTCACTGAGTTTGCCATGGTCTACCATTTCTGATTTGAGTGCATAAAACTGCAAGCCGCCCACCATGTAGGCAATTTGATATAGCGGGCCGTAGTTGCCTTCAAAAGACCTTCTTACCTCAGCTTCAGCATTGGCATATTCATGGCCTACCTTCTCAACCAAGAAGTCAATGCATTCCTGTGGACTCATCTGGCCCAAATGGTAATTGAGGGAAAAGATAATCCGGGCACAGCGATGCATTCTCCAAAACAACATGCCTACTTTATCCTCTGCATTTCTGGGGAAATCCTTGTTCCAAAGGTTCATTTCCCAATATAGCGCCCATCCTTCCATCCAAAAAGGAGTATAGAAAAGGCTACGATAGGCCTTGTGCCTCTGCATCATAAAACGCTGAAGATGGTGGCCGGGAATGATCTCATGATGTACCACGGCCCTCGAAAAGTGAGGGTTATTGCCTCTCATGCTCATGAGTTTTTCATCGTGGCTCATGCCAGAGGTAGGGTAGGATATCAGGATAGCCTCGCCTCCCAAAAAGAAAGGGCTTACCCGTTGGGCTTCTGCTGACAACATTTTGGTCCGCCATGTTTCCTTGGCCATTTCAGGAATGGTGATCAGGTCTTTGCTTTCTACGTATTCGCTGGCTTCCAATACCATGTCGCTGACTTCACCGGGCCATTCCCCAATGGGTACATAGGTGTTTTTTACATGCTCTAAGGCGGCTTTCCAGTCTTTGCCATACCCGAGCTCCTGTGAGGCTTTGAGCATCTCTACCTCACACCAGGCAAACTGTTTTTCCGCTTCTTCAATCAGTTCCTGAGCCGAGTAGGGAATAAATTCAAACTCCAGTTCTTTTTGGACAGCCTCGGCTCCGATAGGTTTGCCGATTATCCCGCTGCCATCATCCTTCACAATGGCATTTTCATAATGGCCTTTCAATGTTTCTGCGTAGTTGTCCAAGGATTTTTCAAGCTTTTCCCAAGGTGTTTTGGTCCACCAGGTGAAATCAGGATCGTAGTCAAAATAGAACGCGCAGGCTTCTGCCAAGGATTTTTTTAATTCCAGAATGACGGTGGCGGCCCTGTCAGCTTTCTGCCAACTGTTGAATGGCTTGGCTTTTGGGAGGGCTTTGATCTTTTGATCTAACGTTTCGCTGGCAGAGGAGAAACTTTTGGCAATGGCCATGGCATCCGGCCTGTGGGCAGTCCTTCTGAACCGGTAAAAAGCCTCCAATTCCTCCGCGAAATCAAGAACTCCAGCTACTTCCCGGAATTGCTTGTACTCGTTGAGATGGAAGTAAAGTTGCTTTTCGAGATAATTGCGAAAAGCAATATAATCGATTTTATCGTCAGCACTCAGCTCAGTGTAATCGATGGTGTGGAGCTGTTCCAGCCAACTGTCGTAAAAGACTTTCATCCTTTCATAATATTCTTCAGAGTGGTGGTTGGCGTATTTGCGGTTCAGGGCGGATCGGTCAGCCTGAAAGCTTATGATAGGCTCATAGAGTTCACTGGCGAAGGTCATTGCTGGACCAATAATGAGCGTTAAAAGTAAAAGAGCCTTTTTAATCATAGTATGTCGTTTTGTTTTGGAATAGAATAATAGGGCATGTAAAAAACATAAAAGTCAAGAATACGAGAATGAGCTGCAGGCACTTTCTCTTTAAAGCTTATGGGGCGGTTTCCGGAAGCAAGCGGTTGGTATAATACTGGTACTTCAGATAGGAAAGTTGTTGCTTGGTCTGTAGGTCAATGAATTTCAACTGGGCTTCCAAGAGTTTTTCCTGCCTTTTGTTAAGCAAAAATACCGAACTCTCACCTAGTTTGAATTTCTCGTTTTCCGCCCATAAAAGCCTTTCATAGCCTTCCAGGTTGTTGGATTGGTTGGTCAGCTGTGAAGTGATCAGGTCAATCTGCGCTTGACTGTTGGTAATCTTATTGAAGGTCGCCAAGCTTTTGTATTCCAGCTCGTATTGTTTTTCCAGCACTTTGATTTTGGACAACTGCACATCGCCTCGTTCTTTTCTCAGCAGCAGAGGAAAACTGAAATCAAAGCCCCATTTATAGTCATTTTGGTTGAAGCCTGGCAGCCCGTCCCCATCAGGGGTGAGCAGGGGCATGTATTTGAGCTTCAGCTTGGGGAGCAGCTTTTCCTGTTTCATTCTCCTTTCCGCTTCCAGTGCCTTTATCTGAAATTGGGTTTGCTGGATTTCTGGAAGCTGGTAAAGGGAGTCCATGGTCATGGATGTTGTCACAGGCGAAGCAATCACCTGTCCCAGTTCGTCGGGGTAAAAGTTGGCTGCCTGTACAGTGCTGTCAGCAGCACTGAGGTAGTTGTTGAGGTAATTGGAGGTGGCGGTAAAGCTGGCCATGGCTGCCTGAAGGAGATTGAGCCGGTCCTGCCACATGGTGTAGGCTTCCAGGGTGTCCATGGCTGTCTTTTCCCCGTTTTCGTAAGAAGCTTTGGTATTGTCAAAATAGGTTTTTGCCAGTACTACACTTTCTTCCACCACTTGGAGTGACTGATGACTGTTGGCCCAATGGAGATAAGCTTCCGCGGCATTGAAATAGAGCTCATTGCTTTCCAAGAATTGCTGTTGCTCAGCAATATTTGCAAAGGCTTTGGCTTTTCGGAGGGCCGTTCTTCTCTCGTCCATCAGCAGTCCCTGCAGGACATTGAGTTCTATCCCTGCATTCACCAGGCCATTGGCGGCGGTCTGGTTTTCAGGATTGAGGTAGCGTCCAACGTTTTTCTCATAGCCGGCCACCACATCCAGTCCTACTAGGGTAGGGACCCTCAGCTCGGAGGATAGTTTACGGTAGTACAGTTTATCCTCGTAAAGTTTTTGGTTGCCTGCTGCGCCGACCTCAGGGTCAAAGTTTCCTCGCGCTGTCCTTAAGGTGGCTACGGATTTTTGCAGGTTGAGCTGGGCCTTCATCGAAAGGGGATGAAAGTCCAGGACCTCCTTGATGTATCGCTCAAAAGAAAGCTGCTCCTGAGCTTTGGCAGGAAGTGTTCCTCCACAAATAAAAGCTCCCAAAAGCAGGAGCATACTTTGTTTTTTGAACCAGTTCCACTTCATTATTTGACGGATTTTAACGGGGCTTTGAGTTTCAATGGTTTGGGGGTTTCCTTTTCCGTGGCATAGTAATCTGCTGGGAATCCATTGAGCTGTCTCCATAATTCGTACCATAGAGGAACAGTATTCAACATCAGGAAAGTTTGTGAGCCTGTTCCTATGCTTAGTTTTTCGGGCCAGTTTCGGTCATTGGGATCTGGGGTGACCAATAGGCGATAGAAGCCGTTATCACTGATAAACCGGTCAATGGCCACCACTTGTCCGGTGAAAATTCCCGTGGATGCTTCAGGCCATCCGCTGATGACGATGGCAGGCCACCCGTCAAAGCGCAACCGGACCCTGTTGCCCTGTCTGATCAGTGGTAAGTCTTGCGGTTTTACATAAATCTCCACTGCCAGGTTGTATTTTTCAGGGACGATGGTTACGATATCCGCACCTTCTTTGATCAGCTCCCCTATGCCTTTTTTAATGGACTTGGTAATGTATCCTGCCTGCGGAGCAGTGATATAATAGAGGTTCCTCCTTATGCTATAATTGCTGATTTGGTTTCTCAGTTTACTGGTTTCTGCCTGTGTGCCGAATTTGGCTGAAAGCGCGGATTGTATATCGGATTGTGCCTTGGCGATCTTGTCGGTATAGTCTCTTTCCGTGCTGGCGATTTCCAGGTCCAGGTTCAGCAGCTCATTTTTTTGGTTGATCAGCTTATTTTGCTGGATGCTGACCTTGGCACGGGTTTCCTGAAGTTTTTGCTCTTTTTGCTGAAGCTCCGTAAGTGACTTTAGCCCTTTCTCATACAGCTCCTTGGTCCTCGCGTATTGGTTTTCTGCGATGTTCTGGTTGGTTTGGAAAGCCACCAGATCCATGCTGTCCATCTCTACCTTGTTTTTGGCCTGGAGGATTTTATTGTTCAGCTGCTGTTGCTTGAGCCTCAAAGCTTCCTGCAAGGCCTGGTGTTGTTGTTGGATGGCTTTTATTTTGGCCGTGTAGGAATCGGTGCTTTGCTCCTTGGCCTGGAGCTGTTCTTCCGTTCTTTGGATCAGTTCAGGGTCAAAATATTCACTTTTTGCATCAGAAATAAACACAATGGTATCTCCTTTTTCCACAAAATCGCCCTCTTGTACATACCAGTTTTCCAATCTTCCGGAAATGATGGATTGAATTGCCTGCGGGCGCTGTTCCGGAGAACGCGTGGTGACATATCCACTGGTGCTGATGTTCTGCGTCCACGGAAGGAACAGGGTGAGCAAAAGCAGCCCGGCAAGGATCATGGCCGTTTTTCTAGAAAACTTAAAATAGCTGGCCTTGTCCAGTTCATTAAGGGTTTTGAACCGGTGTTTCGCTATATGTTTGGCAATGGAATTTTCAGAAATATTTAACATAAGCCATCACAGGGTCAAGGTCATAGAACTGTTTTTTAGCCAATATTCGCCATCAGTAATGACCACTAGGGTCCATGGCTGCTGTTTATCGGTCAGGTAATTGATGATGGATTCTTGCTCCTCATGGGGGATATTGGCCAGGGGATCTTCCATCAGGAGCAGCCCAGGACGGTGACAGATGGCGCGTGCCAAATGGATCTTCTGGGTGATGCAGCGAGGAGTCCTTCTTCCGCCACTATCCAGGAGATGATCCAAACCATGTGAAAGGTTTTGGACATATTCTTCCAAGCCCAGGGCTTTGATGCTCTCGGCAAGTACTTCATCGGAAATTTCACGGCCCATGGTGATGTTTTCTCTTAAGGTGCCTTCAAATATCTGGTTGATGGACAGGACCATGCCCAAATTGCCATAAAGACTTTGTTTGTTGTATTGGTCGTAGGGAAGGTCGTTAAGGTAAATCTTCCCTTCTGTGGGGTGGTATATTCCTGCAAGCAGCTGCAAAAGGGTGGATTTGCCCGATCCTGTCTGCCCGGTGATGATGACCCTTTCGCCGGCAGGTATGGATAGGTTTAAATCCTTGAAAATAGGGGTAGGCCTGCCTTTGTGGTTGAAATGCACCTTTTCCAGGTGCAGGGAGCTGGTGGTGTGGGGAGTCATTTCTTTTTGGCCGCGATCTTCTTCAAGTTTCAGGTCAAGTACAAAGCCTATTTTGTCAAATGCGGTTAGGGTGTCGTAAACATTGTCCCAAACCCGGAGAAGTTTCTCTACCGAATTGATGATAAGGATGATGACGATTTCAGCCGCCACAAACTGCCCGATGTTCAGCTGCTGGTTAAAGACCAGCAGGCTGCCGAGAACCAGGATGCCTGCAGCCATAAATACCTTAAAACCTATGAAAGATTTAAACTGTTTGATGAGCACCTGAAAGTGGGATTCCCTGGCTTTGATATAATCGTAGGTGATATTGTCACTTTTATCGAGGTGAAAGATGGAAGGCTGGCTGAGCCTGAAACTTCTCCTTACCCTTCCAATTTCCTCCAGCCAATGGGCCAGTTTGTATTTGTATTTACTTTCCTGGAGGCTGGTCTCCAAGCCTATTTTTCCCGTAATCCTTACCAAAACATACAATGCCACTACCAGTACCAGCCCAATCAGAATGAAATAGAGACTGTATATGCCTAAAAGGACCATGCCAAAGAAGATCTGGAAGGTAGCTAATGAAAGGTCGATCAGGACTTTTGGTAGGGTCTTTTGCAAGGTAAGGGTATCAAAGAACCTATTGGCCAACTCAGGTGCGTGGATATCATCCAGCTCATCCTGGAAGATATTGGGAAAGCGAAAAGCAAAGTCAAAGGCGGCTCTGCCAAAAATATCCTGCTGAATGTTCTCTACTATCCGGAGTTGCATGACCTGCAAAACACCGGCAATGGTGATCCCTCCTAAAACAATAGTGACCAGAATAAACCAGGATGTGGATATCTCCCCCATTTGGAGAAAGTTGATAATGGCCTGTATCCCCAGCGGAAGGGACAGGTTCACCAGCCCGACGAAAACCGCATACACGTAGATATGGCGGATTTCCAAGCGGTAATTCTGCAAAAGTCTCCATAATCGCTGGTAAGGAGATAATTTGTTCATAGACTATTCAATAATAATTTTATCTGGCAGATAATTTCCTTAGGCTATTGCTGCTGGAACCATTGAGTCCCTTAGCCATTAGAACTCCTGGCCCAACATCTACTTGGGTGCATTTGTTGCAAAGTTGAAGTTAGTAAGACTAAGACAAATTATTCCAATTTAAAGTTTTGAAAAATACCGATTCTAATCAGATTCTAATTTGAGCAAAGGCAAACCTAATAAAATCAGCTAAAAAAAGACCGCCATTGATCAAAAAAAGCCTCCCTTCACCAGAAAGGAGGCTTAATCAATTAATAAACCCCAAATTAATAACCCATGATGAGATGGATGCCCTGGTCAGGGGAATCCGATCACCATGAAATGATATTTTTTTTGATCTAAAAGATTGTTATCCAGTGATTTGGCTTGTTCTGTTATACGATTCTTGTCCTATGCTCTAATATTCTTGATGAGTAATTAGAAATTATTTAACTATCCGAATTACAAGGTATTATGTTTGCTAGTGACTTGGAGAAGGACATCGATAAGGACAATACCTCTCCATAAAGGCGGTTTGTGAAATAAAATCTAGAGGCCTTTGTGAAACCTTTGGGGCCTCTGTGGTTAATTATGCTGGTCTTTTTTTGGTTGAATGTCAGTTGTCTATCCGTATTTCTCGACTTTTAGCTAGATCCCAGTTACCCATATGGTCCCAAAATCCCCATTTCCAGCCCTCTCAGCTCCGCAAGGCCTTTAAGCCTTCCTATGGCCGAGTAGCCGGGATTGGTTTCCTTTTTAAGATCGTCCAGCATTTGGTGTCCATGGTCGGGACGAAAGGGGATGGGCTTGCTCCTGGTTTGGTTGTAATCAACCAAAAGCTTCATGATCGCATACATGTCCACGTCACCGTTCAAGTGGTCGGATTCATGGAAATTGCCGAGAGAATCTTTTTTGACATTTCTCAGATGGGCAAAGTACACGCGATCTCCAACTGCTTTCAGTATTTCAGGCAGGTCATTATGTCCTCCGGCTCCCAATGATCCGGTGCAGAAACAGATACCATTGAAGGGTTTGTCCACCGCCTTGAGGATAAATTCCAGGTCATTCTTGCTGCTGGCGATTCTGGGAAGGCCGAGGATAGGGAAAGGCGGGTCATCGGGATGGATGGTCATTTGTATCCCCTCTTCCTCGCATACCGGGGCGATGCTGTTCAGGAAATGGGCCAGGTTCTCCCTAAGGCCTGATTTGCCTATGGATCGGTAGATTTCAATGCTTTCCTTTAGGGCTTCTATGGTAACGCCCCCTTCCGTAGGAACTCCCATCAGGATGATTTCACTTAGAGAGTGTTTCCTTTTAGCATCCATCTGTGCATGCCTTGCTTCTACCTGGGCAAGGACTTCCGGTCGGTAAAATGCTTCCGCACCTTCCCTTTGAAGGATTTTCAGGTCAAATACTGCCAGATCCACCCAGTCCAGGTAAAGGGCCTTGGCTCCATTATCCAAGGTGAGGCCCAGTTCTGTTCTCGTCCAGTCCAGGACCGGCATGAAGTTATAGCAAACCGTCTTGATGCCACATGCCGCAAGATTTTTAAGGCTCCTTTTATAGTTTTCTAGGTAATGTTCGCATTGGGCATTCCTGGTTTTTATGGCTTCATGGACCGGCACACTTTCCACCACAGACCAGTCCAGTCCGGAGCTGTTGATCAGTCCCTTTCTTTCCCGGATGAGTTCTATCGGCCAAATTTCCCCATGGGGGATTTGATGCAGGGCAGTGACCACACCTTGGGCTCCCGCCTGCCGGATATCCTGTAAGCTTACGGTATCATTGGGGCCGTACCAGCGCCATGTTTGCAGCAGTTTCATCGGTTTGTTTTTATCTCTTGTGTTGGTAAATTGTTTCTTTTATCAGTCCATATCCGGTATTGGCCTTATCCAGTTTGATCAGGATGTAGTCCAAAACGACACCGGGATCCATCCAGAAAACTTTGATGGTGTTTTTACCTTTTTGCAGGGACTGCCCCTGCAGCTTTTTGTGGGCCATATTGCTGAGCACGTTCAGTTTCCATTCCTCGCTTCTCCCTTGGGTTTTGAAATCAAGGACTTCTACTGGACCTTCATTGATGCTTACTCCGATCCTAAGCCTATTTTGACTGCTTACGGGGTGTGTGGGAAGGGCAGAAAAGGTGATCTCTGCTTCATCCAGATCTTTTGATAGGTGAAAGTCGTATTGGATGTGGGCGTTTTTGCTGATGTCTTCGGTCTGGCTGGCACTTTGTAGCGGGAAGGCCTGCAGGGAAGCCCCGGAGTGGCCCAGATGGTCTACCAAGGACCAATTCTGACCCTTTTGGTTGATCTTTTGGGAATAATTTTCCGCATAGACGATGACCAGTCCGTTACCTTCCACATGGTGGGCCTGGTTTTCCAGTTCTGTCCTAACGTCTGCCATTATTCTTATTTCAAAGGTCCGTATACCAGCTTGAAGGGTAATGCTGCCACTGTGTAGCTCTTCGTTAGTGGGAAGCTTTTCCCAGTCAATAGCTACCCAAACCCTGCTTTCGTATTCCTCGTTTTCGGCAGAAAGGCTGCCCTGTAGCTGGCTGACCTTGATCCAGTCTTGGGAAGGTTTAAGTTCCCAGGATATCTCCGAGTGGTTTTTTAAATAAATATCAAAGAAGTGCGGGCTTTTCGTCCAGGAGTTGAAGGCCAATTCCTGGGCTGGGCCTTCGGTAAACTGTCTTTCAAGGGAAATTCCCACATTTTCATGGGTGTCAGGAGGTGTTGATAATGCAATTTCTGGCTGGTGAAAGACGGGGAGCCTCCTGGGGGCCATGTCCATAATGTGCTGCCATTTTCCCTGGAGCAAATGCTTGTTATAGTATTCCGTCTCCTGTTGAATGGCTTCGTGGGCCGCTAGGCTTTTTTCTTTATAGTAACTGGCAGAAGCACGTCCTTCTTGATTATAGGCCAGGGCCTTTTTCCGGAAAAGATGCTTTTGGTTTATCAAAGAAGCCCCCTTGACGGGATAATAGGAAAGCTGGTAAAAAGCCGGGTACAGGCCTGATTTCAGACCTTGGCCTACAGCGTTAAGCTGGGTTTCCAGGGAATGATAGGCAGCAAGTCGCTGTTGGATTTCGTCTCCATGGACAAAAGGATCGTAGGCGGGGTCTTTTATCTCCGTGGTAGGCTCTGTCTGGCTCCAGGCCATAAATTCCGGGCGTCTTTCAAAAGCTAACCCATAGTATGTCCACATGGCCTCGCTGATGGACAAAGCTTGGGTACCAAAGATGTCGGCGTACCAGCTGCGGTGATGTTCCCGCACATGGCCAGGAACTTTAAATGGCACGGCCTGATAGGCCATGTCCAAAAATAGTTGGATATTGTATTCGTGGGGTTTGATATCGCCCACATTCAAAACCCAAATCTTATCGTTTCCAGTGGCATAGGCCTTCATCATTTCTTCCCGGATCAGGGCGGGGTGGGTAGTGCTCAGCCAAAGGTAATCGTGCGGCCTTCCCCAATAGGATTCATGGTAATACACACCGGAGCCCCCCGGTCTTCCATTTTCCTTGGGACCGTTAAGTCTCCGGATATAGCCATAGTTATCATCCGGCCAAATGATGGTCACATCTTCAGGAACCTCAAGCCCTGCATCGTAGATGTCCAATACTTCTTTGTAGGCGGTAAAAGCTTGCGGGATCTCGTTCCGGTCTTTGTCCAGCCCCTTTTCCAGCATCTTTCTTTGATCCTGGATGATCCCGTCCAGTAGCCCAACGGCTTCCTCTTTGCTTTTTACCCCCTTCATGCCGCTATCATGCACCCCTCGCATGCCGATAGTATAAACAGCTTCTACGCCTTTACTTTCCTTGATCCGACTATCCCAATAAGCAGACACCTGTTCTTTATTGGTGACATAATTGAAGTCGCCGTATTTATCATGGTCCCATTCGTCCACATTATTACGTAGCATGGGTTCTGCATGGCTACTTCCCAGGGTGATGCCATAAGCTTTGGCCATTTCCACATTGCCGGGGTAATGGAAAAAGGCCTTGGTGCTGGGGTGCATGGCCGGCCAGATAAAGTTGGCTTTTAGGCGGAGCAGGAGCTCAAAGATTTTGGCGTAAGTTTGAGGGCCGATGTCCCCTGTTTCCGGTTCAAAGGTTTTGGCGGCCCAGGGTTGCAAACCCCAGTCTTCATCGTTGATGAATATTCCCCGGTACTTGACCGAAGGGGAGGGGGATAAATAATGCAGGTCAAGAAGGGTGACTTCCCCTGTTTTTTCTACCGGGACATCCGCCCACCAGTACCATGGGGAAACCCCCAGGCGTTTGGAGATGTCGAATACCCCGAAGGCCGTGCCCCGGTCATCCGAACCGGCGATCACCAGGATGTTTTGCTTGGCTTGGTTTTTCGTTGGATGAAGGAGATAGCGTTCCCAGCTCCCCAATAGCTGTTGGATGCTTGGTGTTTTTTTGGGTATGAATTTTCCGATAAGGTCGGACCCGATTTTTCCGATTATAATGTTGTTGCTTCCCAGATCTTCGGCAGAGGTGCTGAGCAAGGGTTTGGTCCCCGTAACTTTTAAAATGTCCTCAGCGAGCAAGGAGGCGGAAATGGAATCCAACTGGCTGCCCTTGGGGTCATAGATGATCGTCATGGGACCGCCAAAAGTGAAAGATATTTCTCCGTTGTTGGGAGCGTTTTGGGCCATTGCTTCTGGGGGGAGACTTGGCACAAGGAGGTAGATCAGTAGGATGATTTTGGGAAGCTTGTTCAGGTTCATTGTTGCTTTTTCTTAATAGTAGTTGCCTTCTAACCGTTCACGGTTCAAATCGGGCCATCATTTCTTTCTGGTTTTATGTTTTCAACCATGTAAGGGCGTAGTGGTAATGGTATTGGATATAAAGCTCTTAAAAATATCTTTTCTTTGCAACCGATTTCATGAAATGATTGTTTTATTTTTTAGAAATATAGAGGGATTAGTCACTTTTAAGTTGTTTAGATTAATGGGGATACTTGATTTTGACGTAGTATTAAAGAAACGAAATGTTAAAATGAAACCCGTTTTGGCCTTTGGAGCATTCGGTTTTGGGACAGTTGATGGAGGCGTTAAGAAAATGAGCTAGCTCGCGTTGTGGAACAGCGAGATCCGCTCATTTTTAGCCTCCAGCAGCTGGTACAAAATCAAATTGAGTCAAAAGTACTTCTGTCGAAAACAAAATTTGCTCAATTTGAAGAATGCTCCATGGCCTAGATTTCCTGCCTCCCGCAGGCGAGGTTTGCCTACTTTTTCATCAATGGAAAAAGTAGGAAAGAGCAATAAAAGAAAGGCAGTATTGAATTTCAACACATGCAATATTGAGGATACACAGTTTTAGATTTATGTTTAATTAGCTGATGGATTTCGAATAGCATATATCGCAAATATTAATAGGAGTATAAATGGTGAATACTATGAAATCGGTTTCATTTTTGTTTTAGATCTTCCTATATTTCGAGCATTAACCCTTAAAAACAGCACCGGTCCTATTTGACCTTAAGGCTGGAACAGGTGTCATTACCCCTAAGCTATAGTAAAAATGAACAAGGAAGTAACGATCTATGATATTGCAACGGAGACGGGGGTGTCCCCCACTACCGTCAGCAGGGCCTTAAACGACCATCCAGCGGTAAATGGAAAGACCAAGCGCAAGGTGATGGAGATGGCCGATAAGCTGGGCTATCAGTCCAATGTTTTTGCATCCAACCTTAGGAGCAAACAGACCAATAATATCGGGGTGATCGTTCCCCGGCTGAACAGCCCTTTTCAATCGTCTGTATTGGCGGGGATGGAAAAAGTGGCCAATGAATGTGGCTATAACCTGATTATCAGCCAATCCCTGGAATCCTATGAGAAAGAAAAGGCCAATGTGAAAACCATGTTCAAAAGCCGCGTGGACGGTTTGCTGGTCTCTTTGGCGGGGAGTACCCAAAAGACGGACCATTTCAGCCCGTTTACCGAGAAAGGGATTCCTGTCCTGTTTTTTGACCGGGTCAGCTCAGATCCTGATCATACCGGAGTGATCATAGACAATGTCCAAGCGGCGCATGAAGCCACAGAACACCTTATTGCGCAAGGTTGCAGGAGAATTGTCCATGTGCTGGGCAGTCTGGATATCAATGTCTATGCTGACCGCTTAAAGGGATACAAATATGCCTTGATGGACCATGAAATCCCTTTTGAGAAGGGTAATGTGATGGTCTCTGGGCTGAGCGAGGAGGATGGGGAGAGAATAGCCGAAAGCCTGCTTCAGGCTTCTCCCAGGCCGGATGGGGTATTCGTGTCCAACGATACCTGCGCAGCAGGTTGCATCAAGGCCCTGAAGAAGCATGGGGTCAAGGTTCCTAAGGAAATAGCTGTGGTGGGTTTTAACAATGACCTTGCAGGCAGGTTAATAGAGCCGCAATTGACCACGGTGGATTATCCGGGATTTGAAATGGGGGAAGTGGCCATGAAGAACCTGATCAACAGGCTGGAGGATAAGTCCGGCAGCTATTTGAGCAGTACCAACAGGATCACGCTACGGTCCAGTTTGATTGTCCGTGAATCCTCTGTGCGGGTCAACGCCAAGCAAAGGTAATATCAGCTCAATGTTCTGAATTTACTAGTGCTTTGTTAAGCAGTTAAGCAAACAGCCTTGTCCCGCGAAGCGGGGCAGCTGTTTAAACAATTAACCCCGCCTAACCTATGTCACAAAGAAGTATATACCAAGCTCTCCAAGATTTTTATTGGTTAGCTAAAACAAAAACCAAAGCATAAACAATGGACCAACAGCATCATTTAAAAAATGCCATCGTAACAGGGGGAGGTTCCGGGCTGGGGCTGGCCACTGCAAAGAAACTTATCCAACAAAATATCAATACCATCATCATCGGGAGAAATGAGGAGAAGCTAATGGAGGCCCAAAAATCACTTGGGGAGCGCTGCCACTACTATGTGGAGGATCTGAGCCGTTTGGAGAATATCCCCGCCTTGGTGCAGAAAATCCAGAAGGAGCATGGATCAATTGACATTTTGGTAAACAATGCCGGGATCAATATGAAAAAAGAATTTCTGGAAGTGACCGATGAAGAGTTTTTCGGGATAATCCAGACCAACCTGCTTTCCGTCTTTGCCATCAGCAGGGAAGTGGCCAAGATAATGGCCCGTCAAAAAAGCGGCAGCATCATCAATATCAGCTCCATGGCCTCCCAATACGGTATTCCTAAAGTGATCGCTTATACGGCATCAAAATCAGCTATCGAGGGAATGACCAAAGCGATGGCCGTGGAGCTTTCGCCTTTGGGAATACGGGTGAACTGCATCGCGCCGGGCTTTATAGAAACGGATATGTCCGCGAAGGCCCTCAATAATGATCTGGAAAGAAAGCAAAAAGTGCTTTCCCGTACCCCCATTGGGTATTTGGGAAAGCCGCAGCATATTGCCGATGCGGTATATTACCTCTCATCGGAGGCAGCTGCTTATGTGACCGGAACAGTGCTTCCGGTGGATGGGGGGAATTCTATAGGTTTCTGATAGTCAGGTTTTAATAGCCGAAATCGGGGGTAAGCCATTAAGAAGTGAAAGGCCATGAAGGGGTACTTGTATACTCTTGATTCCCTTCACTTTTTAATGGCTAAATTTATTGAGAATCTAATCTACTTGCTTTTCCATTCCTACCAACTTGTACATCTCTGTAGCGGCCAGTAGAAAACAGCCCAGACCATAGTCTTCAAAATCAGGCTTGCTGGTGTGGGTTACGGGTTGCCCGTCCTTGGGTTCTTTTCCAGTTCCTTGAAGAAAGCCCAGGAAACCACTGTCATGGATGGACTCAGAGGAGATCGCCTTCCAGGCCTTGGAAATGGCAGGCATATAGACTTCCTTTTCCAATAAGCCGTTGTTCACGCCCCAGGCCATGCCGTAAAGGAATAAGGCAGTCCCGGAGGTTTCCTTGCCTTCAAAGTGGGTAGGGTCATGCAGGCTGACATTCCAGAAACCGTCCGTTCTTTGTACGGTCAAAACGGATGTTAGCATTCGCTGCAGCATTTGCACGTACTCGAAGCGGTGTGGATCATCTTTGGGCAAGAATTCCAAGGTGCGCACCATAGCGGCCACCACCCATCCATTGCCCCTAGACCAATAGCAATCATTGCCGTTGGGTTCTTTGTAAGGCGGCAAAAAGTCTTTGTCCCTCCACCACAGGTTATCCACTTCATTGAAGAGCCCTTGGGTAACCTTAGTGTCCATATACATTTCATACATACGCTCGGAATATTTTTTGTCCCCGGTAAGGCTGGTCAGCTGGGCAAAAACGGGCATGGCCATCTGCAGCGCATCGATCCAGTCCCAGTCGTCGATTTTATAGGTGTCCAGCATCCCGTCAACGGAAGCTTGGATCACCTGGATCCTTTCCGGCTGGGGATCCATTTCATAGAGCATGATGTAGGTCTGTCCGGCACAGTGGTTGTCCGCATGTCGGCTTTCGATACCATTTCGTATTCCCCATTTATGGGCTTCTCCCCATTGGACGGCATAGTCATAATAGGCCTGGTCCTTTTTGAGCTGATAGAGTGCCATCAGCCCTTCATAATAGACCGCACGGGTCCAAAGGTTGCTTGGACGCTCTTTATTGGTTATGACGTTTACCCCCGGATCCGGCCATTTGTTCATAAAGTACTTGTTGGTCAGCACCATCTTGTCCATAATTTCGGTCTGGGAGGGGAGTTCTTGGGCCTCGACCAGGCTGGCCCAAAGTATAAGGCCAGCCAAGAAGGCTGTGAATCGTTTCAGTTGCATAGTATCTCTTATGGTTTCAGTTTTTTGTCCATTTTTTTAAATGTATAGGCTTGTCCCTTCACCTGTGCTACACTGAAGTGCGCAGCTGGGGATTGCAAATCCCCTAAATATTTGGTCCAGATTGCAAATCTGGACCAGCAAAAAAACGGGACCGGCAAAATATTTCAAGACCTACCAAATATAAAAAAATGAAGACAGTTTGTTGTGCTGATATGTGCTGGATTGGTTTTGTTAAAGGAGGGAATGTTCAAGATCGGAAAATTGAAAGTTAAATGTTAAATGTTGATCGTAAACTATCCAATTCTATCTGCCTTTCCTGGAGTCAGAGGTGCCAATTTCGAAAGTCCGGCTTAATTAAACCTGAGTTCGATTTAAAAAGTAGGGAATTAGGGTCGCTACCGTCATTGCGATCAGCCCTGCCTGGGCAGACAGGTGCGGCGGAGAAGCAATCTCCTTTCATGAAATCGAGACTGCTACGTCTTACCTCCCTGCCTAGTCGACCAGACAGGCTCGCAGTGACTTTTCCTGTTAATGGTAACCCTTTTGCGTTTGGGCAAGTGTGGAGGAAAGGGTGAGGCAATCTTCTTATTGTGAGATTCCCGCGGCTTCCTTCCCGCAATCCCCCACCAAGCCTCGGAATGATGTTTTTGAAATTCAACAAGAATGGCCCCGAAAGGTTAAAACTCGGCTATCTTATTCACGGTGGCATTCGGCCTTAGTCTTTTAACATTAGCCTTTTCGCCTTCGGCCAAAGTCACTCCCAGCTCAGTGTGCATTTCCCTAAGGCATAAAACCGCTCTCCTTCCACTGTGGTCATGGCGGTATAGATCACGGTAAAGCTGCCGTCTTCTTCCTCTATCGCACACAGGGGTGTCCGCATGGCATGATCCCCAGGCTCGGCCCAGATATTGTTCCCCGTTTGTACTTTTAAACGGCTTTCCCTGCTCCACTGGATACCGTCATCAGACAAGCTAAAGGCAACTTCCTGGTTGCCCATAGAGTCAAAAATGCTCAGGTAGCCTCCTTCTTTCAGTTCGGTCACCTGTGGGTTTTCCATAAATTCATCCACAATCGGAACAGGATTGAAACCCTCGGGCATTCTGGTCCAGGGCCCGCTCAGCTTGGGGGCAAAGGCCAGCCCGGTAGGCCAGGGGCCTCTTGGAGTATGCTGGTGGCCGTCATAAAAGGCATACCAGGTATTCCCGGCTTTATAAGGGTTAAAGGTGGCGACTGCCTGTTCTCCTTCCCATGCCTGGGAATTTTCATCAGGCTGCATGATGATGCCCATGTCCGCATAGGGGCCAGCAATGCCTTCTTTGCCAGGGATGACAGATTTTGCGCGCCAGATTTTGCCGGAATAATCATAACCGGCCAGTTCCCCCTTTTCTTCATCCCCTCCTCTATAGGCTACATAAAAGATGTTCCAGGCATTTTCTTCCTCGTTGAATTCCACGCCCGTCACCCATACTTCGGAAAGGGGGTTGGAAGGGGATCTTCCGGGAATACTTTCCTTGATGGTGCCCCGTCTCTTCCAGTTGACGGCATCCTCACTGGTCCAATAGGCAATGCACATGTCCCGATGGGGACGTTCAAACATCTCATTGACAAACATATGGTAGGTCCCGTCGAGTTTTACCACTTGACCCGTTTCAAAACCCGAGCGGTTACGGCTGGCCTGCACATCCGGGTGGGCTGGTCCCACTACTGGGCCTTGGTGCTCCTGGGTCACTTTTAACTGTTTTTGGGGACTGGACTCATGCTGTGCCCATAGATTTTTCGCGGAGAAAAATAGGAACAGCAAAGCCAGCAAAAGCTGGGGTTTTAAAGAAATGGAAGAATGCTTGTACATAGTTGTTTAGGTTATTGGGTATAGAACTGAGCCTCAGGCTCAGTGAGGTTATTTGCTATATACACAGGTGTTAATCACCTATGTTTTATTGGCCAGCTTATAAAAGCCCTATTAATCTGAATTCGATTAAAAAAGACTGAAATAAGGTCTCTACCGTCATAGCGAATAATTGGACATTGAGCCTGTCGAAATGCCCAAGTATGAAGCAATCTCATCTTCGGTAGATGAGACTGCTTCCCCCTCCTTCGTCGGGTTACCGATGACAGATTTTGAAACCCGCAATTAAACGGCCATCGGTCCCGGTCCACCGCAATGCTATTAAGCTAAGTAAATAGTAACCACAGATAAATTAAGATGAACACAGATATTGAAGGCGGCAATAGCAAATATGCTAACTGATCTGTGTTTATCTGTATCCATCTGTGGCTAAATTAACGGCATTGCGGTCCACCGGGACGGAAAATAGTTCTCATTAGTCACATTACTGGCTGCTAATGCATTTAACCGCCTTTTAAAATACTGTCATCTAGATTTGTGTATTTCCTCAAATGTTAGGTCTCGCAGTGACGTTTCCTGTCTAGTTAACCCTGAAGCTGACATTGTCTTACTTAGGTACATTATCAGCAAGCTTTTTGCCATTTACGGTAATGTTATTTAATTGTAGACGGTCGATATAGTCCAAATGGATGTCCTGTTCTTTGGCAGTAGAAAGCTTCATGTTTTTCAGGGTCAAGTGGGATACCTGATACTGGTCAGAGGCAGTGGTATTGAAAATCAGCTCACATTCAAGATCAATATTGCGGAAAGTGATATTGTTTGCGGCGGAATGCTTCATGCCTTTTTCTCCTTTTAGGTCAAAAAACTGCGTCCAGGGTTTGATATAAAGCATGTTTTTGGCGTTTCCGATAATGTCTTCCACGAGGATATGTTCGTAATGCTGTGGGGTGTCGGGACGCATTTTTAGCCATAACAGGCGGGTGGCATGGGACACTTTTGTTCTGCGAAGGATGATATTTCGGTTATGGATGGACTCGCTGCCACAGGTCAGGGCACTGTGGCAATAGCCAAACTCACAATCCTCGATAATGATATTATAGTTGCCGCCATTGTTTTCGTCCTTATCTGCATTAGGGCCTTTCCCGCCCTTCAATGCGATGGCATCGTCATTGACGGACATGTAACAGTTTTTGACCAGGACATTTTTGCAGACATCCAGATCGATGGCATCCGAACTGGGAGCCTTTTCATGGGCAGGCTGGTGGGGGGCAAAGATGTACAGGTCATGGATTTTTACATTTTCACATTTGTAGTAGTGGGAGGTCCAAAAGGGCGAATTGATCAGGCGGATGCCCGATACCTGGATGTTTTTGCTGTTGGAAACAAACAGTAGTCGGGGACGCATTTCGTCCAAGTTGGTGCATTCAGGGTTCCATTTCCTTCGCAACCAAAATGACCGCCAGAAACGTAGCCCGTTCCCATTGAGGGTGCCTTTGCCGGAAATGGTAAAGCCATCCAGGCCGTCTGCATTGACCAAAGCAGCGAAATACTTCCGGTTTTGCCCTTCTATTCGGGTATCGAGCAATTTGAAATGGCTGATGTCATCGCTGCCTTTGAGCACGGCACCTTCTTCTAGATGGAGGTGGGTGCCGGGTTTGAAAAACAGGGAACCGCTCAGGAATGTTCCTTCGGGGATGATGATGACCCCGCCGCCTTCTTTATGGGCCTGGTCAATCAGGCCTTGAATCTTATCGGTCTGTAGTAAGGTGCTGTCCTGCACCACGCCAAAATCCGTGATCCGATAATGTTTGCCCAGTTGATGGATATCGGTTGGCACTATTTCCCGGAACCATTCGGGAACAGGGCTTCCATCCGGAAAAGTGTCCTTTTGGGCAAAAACTGGTCTGGAACTGATGAGCACTAACAGAAATAGAATAAAGTAATTTTTCATGTGTCTTTCGGGTTTGATTGACCAAGCCTTTCGCATCAAATAGTCTTTTGCAAAAGGCATGAATACATCTCAGTCGGTAAAGTAGTTAATCCCAATTATAAATCAATGCTGTAATGTCATGGTCGACATAGATGATTGTTTACATTTATGATGGTAGGCGAAATATAAAGGAGGAGTCCACGAATTCGCACTGATTAAACTTGGTTCGATTTATACATCGTCACTGCGAATGGAGCTAAGGCGGAATGCAGCAGCCTCGATTTCGAAGGGAAAACTAGCTGAAATTGGAGGACTCTAACTGATAATGCCTTAAGACCCTTAGTGCTATTCAAAATATTTATTATCCTTAGACGATTCCTTCGGATAAAAGTCAGGCAAAGGGAAGTAGTGCAAATCTTTGCTTTTTATTCTTTACTCTTGGCTGCATCTCTTCTCTTTCGTCCCTTTTGAGAAAATCTCTTGCTTTTTTCTGCTTAGGAGACTTCAAAAGATCAGATCGATGGTTTTGGACCGTCAGGAATAAAAAATAAAGTCCCCATGACTGTTAGACCAAGGATAAATTCTTTGAATGAGCACAATGCATGAATTTATCCTGGGCCTTTCGCTTGATGCGACCATGGGGACATTACCGATGTTATTAACCCTAAGCTTAGAAGTTCTAAACTTTAAGTAAATGTGGCCAAAATCCACTTTTTCGGCCTATCCAAATCGTTCATAAATCTATCATTTTTGATCAAAATGGTCTTTAAGGGCGTTTAATGCGTGATTTTAGCAATGAGAGTTGTAAAAATGGGGCGGCCAGTTCAGCATCTTGAGATAGTTAACATTCCTCATTTTTAATTTTATGTATATCCGCAAAGACACCAGTAGCTCTAAGTTAGCAAACCATCTCTCACAACTTGTCCGCCTTGGCGGAGAATGCACAGAAACCCACAGAAAAGGTTTTTATAATTCCGTGGAATTCTGTGGAATCTGTGAGAAATAAATTTACTGGTGTAATTCCGGATAATCGTATTTAATTTTAGTTCAATAGATGCTTACTTAACAAGCAATAATCTTTTTTTCTGTTTATTCCTGCCGCTTTTATCTTAGAAGGTGAATCTAAAGGTAAGGGCAAAACATTAATAACCATGGGAGCGAACCCAGGGCCGGAAGTGTCTAATTCCCCTCTCTCTAATCCAAGATAGCGTTCGGTCACAGAGCTCGTCGAAGTGAGCCGCCTTTTCAGCGAATTATGAAAGTTCATTCCTACCGATAGCCATCGATTTAGGCCCCTTTGATCCTCCATACTCTTAGTCCCACCCAAAGCCTTAAATTTGTCTGCCCCTAGTAATCAATATAGAACCAAAAGGATTTGCCGCCCAGCTCCATAACAGTGCATAACGGTTTTACCTGATTTTTACCATAATTTGGTTTGACATTCAGTCTTGGAAAATAAAGCCTGCAGTTTATTAAGAAAGGTTTTAAAAAATAGACATCCCCATGCTTGCAGAGTATAATCGGCATGCATGGGCGTTTTTTGAATTTAAAGCTCAATTCAAACCCGAAAATAATCAATTATGAAAAAGATTTATGGAAATTTAATGTTCTTAATGCTCATTGCTTTATCGGCAATGTGTTTCACTTCTTGTAAAGAGGAAGGCATGGAGCCGGTGGAACCTACTGCTGGGTTTACAACGGTGACGAATGAGTTGAATGCCTCCTTTACCAATTCTTCCGAAAATGTCACTTCTTATTCCTGGAATTTTGGGGATGGCAATACCTCCACTGAAGAGAGTCCGAGCCATACTTATGAGTCAGCGGGAACTTATACGGTAGTATTGACCGCTACGGGAGCAAATGGGAGGATAGTAGAAGCTGACGAAGATATTACCATTATAGAAAACCTAAAAGCAGCTTATACCTTTGAAAAAGAGTACCTGGCGGTAAACTTCACCAATGCATCTGAAAATGCTGTTGCTTATTCCTGGGATTTTGGTGATGGGAATACCTCTACAGAAGAGAATCCAAGCCATACTTATGAGGCACCGGGAACATACACCGTAACATTGACCAGCACGGCCCAAGGTGGAACGGCCGTAGAAACCAGCCAAGAACTGACCGTGGTAGGCCCTCCGATGGCAGCTTATACTTTTGACGATGAAGGCTTGACCGTAAGCTTTACCAATGCATCTGAAAATGTGCTTAGTTACTCCTGGAATTTTGGTGATGGCGGCACCTCGACGGAAGAAGATCCAAGTCATACCTATTTAGCTGCGGGAACTTATACAGTAGTTTTGACGGCTACCAGTGAAGACGGAACAGTCGTGGAAACCAGCCAAGAGGTGACGGTTGAAGTGCCCGTGGATACCTCGCTTTATTCAATTGTGGTGATTACGGATGATTCCAATGACGATGAGCAGATCGGCTGGTTACAAGAAAAGGGTTTTAATGTTACCAAGTATTATAACTCTTCGCTGAGCAGCGCGCCTCAAGGAGATATTGATATGCTTAATGCGGCGGATTTGATTATTATAGGACGTAGCGGTAGCTCTTCGGATTTTGACGGCAATGATAAAACAGCCTGGAATGCACTAACTACTCCCCTTATACTCAACACCCAATGGGCAGCCAGGAATAATCGTTTGAACTGGTTTGATAATAATGGAAATCCTGCAGCCCATAATCCAGCAGGAGGAGAAGTAGTTCGTGCTGAAATTCAGGATAAGGGAGATGCTGCTTTTGAAGAGGTGTCCATCGGGGAGGATAATTTACTTCCATGGCTAAATACCCCAGTGAACCTACTGTATATCAATACTGCTACCAATGGTAAAGTCTTGGCACAGAGCGCAGCAGGTGATGGCGGCAACTCAGCAGGCGGAGCGATGTTATTTGTACGCTTCGATGCCGGAACCGAGTTTTATTCCGGAGCAGGTGATTCCCCTGCCGGACCTAGAACCTACTTCGGTTTTGGTGCTGACGAGGGAGGCGTTTCTTATTATTGGCAGCTTACTGAAGAGGCAAAGGCAGTTTACTTTGAGGAAATCATCAGGTTGGTATTAATGTAAAGGCCAAGCTGGTTTTTAATCAGCCTAAAAGTTTCCAGGTCTATTTAAGCTCAATTTTGGGTTAAAATAGACCTGGAGTTTTTTTACAAGTCGTTGTTTTTTATGTATATCTGCAAAGACACCAGTAGCTCTTCTAAATTAGCAAACTATCTCTCACAACTTGTCCGCCGTGGCGGAGAAGGCACAGGGGCCCACAGAAAAGATTTTTAATTCCGTGTAATTCTGTGAAATCCGTGAGAAATAAATTTGCTGGTGTAATTACGGATAATCGTATTGTTTTTTATGAGGAATTGGGAAATCACTCTTCTTCATTTAAAAAGCTTTTTTTAGACAATTAAGCTTTCTCCTTTGGCGAACGTTTAGTGCTTTTTGGTTAAAACTTGGCAGTTTCCCTCGAAAGGGCTCTTCCGGCCATTGAACAATTCCTACTATTATTTCCATGTGGTTAACCTTAAAAAAATAAAATCCCCATGGGAGGCAGACATGGAAAGAAACCATTTCGCGAGCACGCAGAACGTATTTTTCCTGGTCAATTGCCTTAACGACCATGAGGACATAACCAATGTTATTAACCCTAAACTTAGAAGTTCTAAACTTTAAGTCAATTTGGCCAAAATCCGCTTTTTGGGGCTGTCCAAATCGTTCAGAAACCTATCATTTTTGAACATACTAGAAAAAAGATGGTTGTTTAATGTGTTGTTAAACAGTTAGTTGGTGTTTTCTTTGAGGTATTGGCTAGGACTGATCCCAAAATGTTTGATAAAAGCACGGGTGAAATTATTGGGCACACTGTAGCCTACTTTATAGGCCGTTTCGGACACGTTGTATTCCTTGCTCAGCAGAAATTCCGAAGCTTTGTTCATGCGGAAGGTGGTCACAAAATCCGAAGCTGATTTATTGGTAAGTGCCTTCACTTTTCGATAAAACTGGGAACGGCTCATGTTCAGTTGCGCTGCCAAAGAGTCGATGTCCAGGTTTTCGGTTTCCAGGTTGTCTTCTATCAGCTGTCGTGTTTTGTCAAGGAAGAGTTCATCGGTTGGGTTGACAGCGATCTTTTTAAACTCTATGGCTGACCCCTTGGTAAACAGCTCACGCAAGCGCCTTCGTTGTTCCAGAAGGTTTTGGATCTGAGCCAAGAGCACGGTGGTGTTGAAGGGCTTGGTCACGTAGGCATCGGCTCCGGTTTCATAACCTTCGGTTTTGGACTCATCGGATTGCCGGGCAGTTAGCAAAAGGACAGGGATATGGCTGGTGCGCTCATCCAGTTTCAGTTTTCGGCAAAGCTGAAGCCCATCCATATCAGGCATCATGACATCACTGATGACCAGGTCGGGGATTTCCGCAATGGCCTTTTCCAAGCCTTCCAGGCCGTTTGTGGCCGAGATAATGCGGTAGTCTTCTTTAAGATGCAATTCGATATAAGTCCGGATGTCGGTATTGTCATCCACGACCAAAACCAGGGGTAGATTCGGGTTGTTGGCTTGGGAGACCTGTGGTTCATCTATATGTTCTTGGCCATAGATTTCTTGCTCGGAAGGTACATCTGATACCGGGATAGGTGTAGTGTACTGGAGTTTGGGCAGGAAAACCGTGAAACAGGTGCCTTGTCCGACCTCACTTTCAATCGTGATTTTTCCTTTGTGTAAGCTGACCAATTCCTTGGTCAGGCTAAGTCCGATGCCGGAGCCTTTGTTCTGTTCCTGATTGTTATTGGCCTGGTAAAATACCCCAAAGACTTTCTCCTGTTCTTCCTTGGAAATGCCGTGGCCTGTATCTTTTACTTTTATGAGAATGCCCTTTTGGGAGGCTGTTGCAAAACTGACGCTTAAGGTGACCTGTCCATGATCCGGTGTGAATTTAAAGGCATTGGACAGGAGGTTGTTCAGGATCATGGTCAGTTTGACATCATCAAAGGGCATCATGCATTGATCCATTCCGGTCTCCACCTTGAAAATGATCTGGCGTTTTTTTGCCATTTCCTCAAAAGAGGAAGCAAGCCCTCTGACGAATGATACGATATTGGACTGTTGTAAATTTAACTGTAAATGCCCCGATTCCACCTTGCGGAAATCCAGCAGCTGGTTGATCAGCATCAGCAGCTGTTTGGCATTACGGTGCATCAGCTGATAATAGTGGCCAGCCTTTTGCTTTTTGGGCTTTTCGGCCATCAGCCTCTCCAAGGGATCAATGATCAAGGTAAGGGGCGTCCGGAATTCATGGGATACTTGGGTGAAGAAATGCAGCTTGGCCTGATGAACGGCTTCCTTTTTTCTGATTTGGATTTTGGAGTTAAGATAGCGGAAAATAAACCATGCCAGGGCACAGGCTGCCAGAACATAAAGGCTGATGGCCCACCAGCTCAGCCACCAAGGAGGCAGTACCTTGATCTTCAGCGTGGCAGGATCCTTACTCCACACCCCGTCACTGTTGGCTCCGTAGACTTTAAAGGTATAGTCACCGGCGGGGAGGTTGGAATAGGATGCCAAGCGCCTGGAAGCATCTGTATCAATCCAGTCCTGATCGTATCCTTCGAGCATGTACTTGTACTTATTGCTCGAGGGGTTGGCATAATGCAGGGCCGCAAATTCCAAGCGGAAAGTCTTGTCCCACCAGGTCAGGGTGATTTGGTCTGTGGTGAGTAAGGATCGGTCCAAGATAATGTGCTTATTGACCTTATCCCCTGGGTTAAGGTCCTGGTGCAGTACATTTAGTTGGGTCAGGACCATCTTTGGGGGATGGGTATTGATCTCGATTTGTTCGGGGGTAAAGGCTGTGAGGCCATTGGAGCCACCAAAGTAGAGCCTGCCTTTTTCCGGATGATAGTAAACTGCATTTTGTTTGAACTCATTGCCTTGGAGTCCATCGTGGATATTGAAGTGATGCATTTCTCCACTGAGGATATCCACTTTTGTCAGCCCCTTGGTATGGCTGACCCAAACGGACTGATCTCCATCATAGGCCACAGCCATGGTGAGTTCATTGGTAAGGCCGTTCTCTATGGTGAAATTATGGAAAGTGCTGTCTTTGGGGTTGAACCGGCTCAGTCCCGAAGTTGTGGCGATCCAAATATTGCCCTGATGGTCTGCTGTGAGGGAATAGGTCCGGTTTCCGGCAAGACTTTCTTCTTTGCCTTCCTGATGGGTGTAATTGGTGACCTTGAATTCCTTTTCGGGGTCTTGGCTTCTTACCAGCCTACTGAGGCCTCCATCCTCCGTGGCTATCCACAGTTGGTTTTTGCGGTCCACATAAAGGTCCATGATCTGTTTTCCGGCAAGGTCAATTTCGTTGCTCAGGCAATGAAACTCATCGCTTTCTTTATCATAAAGGGCCAAGCCGTCAAAGGTGGCTACCCAAATATTCCCTTGAAGATCTTCGGTGACATCAAAGACATTCCGGTGACACATGTCTTCTGTACTACAATCGGTAAAGGAATCATTTTGAGGATTATAATAGGTCAGTCCCCTTTTGGTTCCTATCCAGATGACACCGTGGCTGTCACTGAATAGGGAGCGGATTTGTGGATCGATGAGCTTGTCTTTGCCAATATAGGAATAAGCTGTCCCCTCTTTTGTGGATGTTATTAAGGTGATCCCTTGGTTTTCGGATCCTACCCATAATCGGCCTTTTTGGTCCATACAAATTGCACGCACCACATTGTCCACCAAACCTTTTCCTGGTTGATCTTTGTAGTAGTTGAAAAACGGTTTGGTTTTCAAATCGGCATGGTTGATGCCGCGGGATTGGGTGCCCACCCAGAGATGGTCAGTGTCATCGAGGAAAACGTCCTTGACCAGGTCATCCGAAAGGGATCCCGGGTCACTCGGGTCGGCGCGATAGATGAGGGTGTCTCCGGTGCTCCGGTTGATTTGCAGCAGCCCTTCATAGGAGGTTAGCCAAATATAATGCTCGTTTTCTGCCCGTTTTCTCCAAAACCAAAAACGGTCTCTTATTTTTTTGCTCACACTGGCGGGTACTAGCTCTGGGGGATAGTGTTTGAATGTTTCCTTTTCGTAGTTGTACTTATAAACATAATCGTGGGGTTCCACTGCAATCCATATATTTTCTAATGAATCCGAAACGATGGCATTGATCCGATTGTCGGAAAGGGCCGTGCTGTCATTTTCTTGGGCCCGGAAAACTCTCACATTGTAACCATCATAGCGTACCGCACCTCCCCAGGTGCCGAACCATACAAAACCATATTTGTCCTTTGCAATGGCATAGATGGAGTTTTGGGGCAGGCCATCATTTACGGTCAGTTGGTCGAATTTAAGCGGTGCTTTTTGTGCATGCCCAGGCCCTATGATGCATAGGATCAGGCAAAGCAGCAGGGGAAATGAGAATACAGGTATCCGGGACATGTTGTTCCAAGTAATAAATTGCACCAAGAGCGAAAATAGAATTATTTTTCATTATATCCCATCCTGCTCTGGAGTACTTCCTTTGGGGAATTTAACTTTAAATTGCTCCCAGCGCCAAATCCACTTAATCCATGTCCTCGCTACCTCCAAACAGCATAATGGCTAGGCCTCTCCTTCGCAAGCAGGATCGCCCTCCCCTCTTGAGAGGGGCTGGGGGTGTGTTTTTCAGTTACGTTATGGTTTTTACTAAACCACTTTCAGTTCCAGAGAAGTGCGGTATTTACACACCTCTAAATCTCCTCTTTGTCCAAGATGTAATTCTCAATGGTTCTTAAGACATTGTCTATATCATCCCTAACTTGGTTGTCTGTAAAACGCAATACGGTGATGCCTGACTTCTTTAACATCGCATCTTTATGTCTATCTTTTGCTATGGTTTCCTCAAATAGGTGGGTATATCCATCCAATTCAATGACCAGCATCAGTTCATGACAAAAAAAATCGGCAATAAAATTTAGCAGGGGTTTCTGTCTGTGGAAATCATACCCCATCATTTGCTTGCCTTTCAGGTACCTCCAGAGTCTGATTTCGCTTTTGGTACTCTTGTTCCTAAGTTTTCTGGCCAATAGTTTTAATCTGGGGTTATAAGGAATGATTTTTCTTCTCATAAGTCAAAAAATTAGTGAGCAACAAAAAACTACTTTAAAATAGGGGTTCTGAGATAGATACACAAACCAATCTCCTCTCAAGAGGAGACTTTTCGTTACGGCTTTTTATTGAATGTTAGGCTTTTAAACAGGGATCCAGGGCAGTATATCGAGAATGTTTTCGCCGCCTCCAATCATCAGAAAGGCCAATGGTTCCTTCTTGAACGCAGGATCTCCCTCCCCTCTTGAGAGGGGCTGGGGGGTGTATTTTTCAGTTACGTTATGGTTTTTACTAAACCACTTTCAGTTCCAGAGAAGTGCGGTATTTACACACCTCTAAATCTCCTCTCAAGAGGAGACTTTTCGTTACCGATTTTATTGAATGTTAGGCTTTGAAACAGGGGTTCAGGGCAGTATATCGAGAATGTTTTGGCCGCCTCCAATCATCAGAAAGGACAGCGGTTCATTCTTGAACGCAAGATCGCCCTCCCCTCTTGAGAGGGGCTGGGGGGGTGTGTTTTTCAGTTACGTTATGGTTTTTACTAAACCACTTTCAGTACAAGAGAAGTGCCGTATTTACACACCTCTAAATCTCCTCTCAAGAGGAGACTTTTCGTTACGGCTTTTTATTGAATGTTAGGCTTTGAAACAGGGATCCAGGGCAGTATATCGAGAATGTTTTCGCCGCCTCCAATCAGCATAAAGGAAAGCGGTTCCTTCTTGAACGCAGGATCGCCCTCCCCTCTTGAGAGGGGCTGGGGGGTGTGCCTTCCTGTTACGTTATGGTTTCAATAAACGGTTCTAGTACCAGAGAAGTGCCGTGCTTACACAGGTCTAGAATTTTTTTTCAAAGTAGATGTACGCAAAAATAGTATTACTTATCGCTAAAATAAGCCCAAACCCCTTGTGTTTTGAGCATGGGATAAAAAACCGATTTAGTACAGTAGATTGAATGGTTTTAAGAGGGCTTGGTAAATGCTGTTTGGGCTATGGACCAGCTCCGGAAACCGTGGTGAAAGTAGTGAAATTTTTGCCTCGGGCGGTTGTTTGTAGGGGAAGTCGACCAGTATGAACCATAACACTTTGGGGAAATTAGTTTTATAAATTTCGATAAAGTCTTCTTACAGTAAAATTCTATTTAGGTGTTTTGCTATCGTTCGAAATGCTTTTTTGAAGCTGTATAAATAAAAGTATAGTTGATTAACAAAACCTCAATAATCTATGAACAGATTTACAAAAGTGCTATTTGCATGTTTTTGCTTGTCCGGGGTTTTCCTTATTGGATGTAAGGAAGAGTTCGATGAGTATTATGCCCGGCCGGAGGGGTTGGAGGGCCCGATCTATCAGGTGCTCTCAGACTCTGTCCGGTTCAGAGGCAATTTTGACCATTACCTGGCCTTGGTGGAAAAAGCGGGTTATAAACAGACCCTGAGCACGGCCGGTTATTGGACGGTATTTGCACCGACCGATGATGCCTTTGAGCGTTATTTCCAAGAGAACAACCTGAACGGTGTGGAGGACATCAGTGACGAGAAGGCTTCGGAGATTGTAGCCTATTCCCTGGTGTACAATGCCTATAATCTCAGGGATCTGGGCTTTTACCAGATGGGGCCCGGCAAGGATACACTTTCGGCTGCTTTCCGCAGAAAGACCGCTTATTACAAAGGGGTCTATAAGGAAAATGTGGAAGGGGAGCAATTGGATGTCGTTGCAGCCAACCGAAATGGCTTTGGCAGCTATAACCTCGACGACAATAATAACAAGTACCTGCCCTATTTTATGCAGCATTATCTGGACATCATGGAGCTGACCGCAGAGGATATTGAGGGCTTTTATGACAGGCCATATACCGGGGCTCAGATCTCCAATGCCAATGTGGTCCAATCCAATATCATTGCCGAAAACGGTTATATCCATACTGTGGACCGAGTAATCGAGCCCATGCCGAATATAGCAGATTATCTGGGGCAGAACTCGGAGTACAGCCTTTTCCGCTCCATAGTGGAAATGAGCTTTAGAACCCGTGAAAACAATACCGCAGTAAGCTACGATGCGGCGGCCTACCCTGAGTTGACCGAGCGATATGGTCCCGTATACGACCTTTCCGGGCAGGTGCATGTCAAAGCCTTTACCGGCGCATATGCCTTTGCCCCAAACAATGAGAATTTCCTGCAGGGGGGCAACGATGCCCAGTCTGATAGCTGGACACTTTTTGCCCCTAGAAATGAAGCCCTGCAACAGTTCTTGGATGAAGTCTTGCTGGAATTTTATGGTAGCTTGGAAAATGTGCCGGACCAGATCATTTATGATTTTGTCAACATGCACATGTGGCAGGCAGCACTTTGGCCAAGCCAGTTTGAGCTGATCAACAATACCTTGAATGAGTCCGCACGTTTTGACCCGGCTACGGATGTGGCTGAGCGAAAAGTACTGAGTAACGGCCTCTTTTATGGGACGGATAAAGTGCAGGAGGGAAATTTCTTTTTTACCGTTTATAGCCGCCCATACCTGGATCCCCAGTACAGCATCATGCGGGAACTGTTGAGCAACTACCGTTTGGCCATTTCTGATCCAGGTCAATATTATGGACTTATTCTAATGTCCAATCAGCAATTAAGAGATGCAGGCTTTGAGTATGACCCTGGAGCCAGAAATCCTTGGACCTACAACGGTGAGCCCGCGCAGGCCTATGAGCGTCTGAACCGAATGCTGGAGCTATGCATCCTGAAACTGGGCAGTGCTGATGAATTGGATGACCTTTCCGGATCCGGAATTTTAGAAACGTTTGGAGGGGAATATATCCGCTACGAAAACGGGGAGTTTTTCGCTTCGGGAAATGTCGATAGCGGAGAAAATATTCGGGTGAAAACGGACGAAACCTACAGTGCAGCAAATGGTCCTGCTTTTTATACGGAAGGCTTGGTAAGCTATACCGAAAAAGTAATCCCAGAACTGATTTTCGAAAATGCCCAGTTTGGCCGATTTGCCGAGTATTTGCAAAATTCTCCATTGTATAACAGCAATGCCCTATCCATTGAAGACGTGCCTTTGGGCCAGTTTTTCACTGTTTTGATTCCTTCCGACGAGGCCATCAATCAGGCAGTGAATGATGGGGTGCTCCCTGCTGACCCGGCCACCTCTGACCCCGGGGAGATAGAGACCATTTCCAATTTTATCAAATACCATTTTGTCCCTAGAAATGTGATCGTGCCCGACGGAAAGAAAATCGTCAGTGCCAATGGGGCCGATTTCCCCACCAACTATGCAACTGTGGAGGGAGAAATCAAAGAAGTAAGGATCGACAACAGTGCCAACGGATTCCAAAAGCCCTATACCATGACGGTGAGGGATGAAAAAGGCAATGTGGCCAATGTTATTATCCCAGACAGCAATGTACTGGGAAGCTACTGTGTGCTGCATTCTATTGACCGTGTATTAGAAACTAACTAACCCCGATAACCAAACAATTTCTTATGCAAGATTTTACCAAGAAACTTTTGTGGTTTGTCATGGGGCTGACCTTGATAAGCACGGGGGTAAGAGGCCAGCAATCGCAGGCCCAAACCCTGGAGATCGTCAAGGGGCAGATCCTGGACAAAGACGACCAGATTTCCATTATAGGTGCCACCGTTGTGGAGGTGGACAGTGAGAACCGTACCCTTCGTGGGGTGGCGACCGATGTCAACGGTAATTATTCCCTAAGGGTAAAGAGCAAACAAAACCGGATCAGGGTCTCCTTTATCGGTTATAAAACCATCACCGTGCCGATTGACGGTCGGTCTGAGATTGACTTTCAATTGGAATTTAATGTTTCCGAACTGGATGTGGCTGAGGTGACTGCCGACAAGCTCATCGATCAGGGAATGATGAAAATCGATGAAAGGGACCTGACTTCTTCGGCCACCAGAGTGGATGCGGAATTATTGAAAGAGATGTCTGCGCTTTCTATTGACCAGGCCCTACAGGGAAGAATGGCCGGTGTGGACATTGTTTCCAATTCCGGTGACCCCGGTGCGGGAATGTCCATCCGGATCAGGGGTACATCTTCCATTAATGGTTCATCAGAACCTCTCATCGTGGTAGATGGAATTCCTTTCCAGACAGAAACTTCCAACTTTGATTTTGCCAATGCCAATGAGCAGGAATATGCCCAGCTCTTGAATGTGGCACCTTCTGATATTGAGTCCATTACCGTTTTGCGTGATGCCGCTGCTACCGCCCTTTGGGGTACCAGGGGATCAAACGGGGTCCTGGTGATCACCACCAAAAGAGGGGCCAAGGGCAAGCCGACCATTACCTATAGCTTTAGAGGCTCGGTGACCAAGCAGCCGGAACAGATTCCTATGCTGAACGGTGACCAGTATTCCACCTTGATCGCAGAAGGCTATATGAACAGCTTCGGGGTGCCGCTGAACATCAATGCCAACAAGGAATTTTCTTACGATCCCAAAGATCCGTATTACTTCTACAATTATAGGAACAATACCGACTGGATTGACCACATCACCCAGTTGGGACATATGACCGACCATAATATTGCTTTGTCCGGTGGTGGGGAAAAAACCCGTTATCGGGTTTCGGTTAACAAAAACGGATCGGTGGGTACCACTAAGGGAACCGAATTTGACCGTTTTGCGACCAGGGTGAGTTTGGATTATTTGGTTTCGGATAAAATCAAAATCTTAACTGACCTTGCCTATACCAAATCTACTACTACCAGGAACTGGAGAACGAATTTACGTTCAGTGGCCTACGAAAAAATGCCCAATATGTCGGTATATGAATTCGATATGTTTGGTAACCAGACACCGAATTATTTTTCTCCGGAATCCAATATTCAGGGAGCTTTCTCTGGTACCTACAATCCGTTGGCGATGGCAGAAGAGGCTTCTAACGTTACGGAAAGCAACCGGATCATTCCTAAGTTTACGCTGCAATACCATATCCGAGAAGACCTGATGTTCCAGTCCGATGTAGCCTTTGATATCATCAATAACCGTACAGAGGACTTTTTGCCACAGATTGCCACTGGTCTTCCCCTGAACAATTCCAATGTAAACCGTGCATCCAATTCGTATTCGGATAACTTGATCACCCAGACTTTCAGTAAGCTGTACTATACGCCTGATTTGGGCGAAGATCACAGTCTGATGGGCTTGTTGATGTTTACCACTTATGAAAGCCGAGGAGACGGACTTTATATAGGGACGACCAATTCTGCTTCATCCTTCTTGCAGGATCCTTCCTCAGTAAGCAGGACGGATAATATCAGTCTTTCCTCTTCCACTGGTCAATCACGGTCTATCGGGATGCTGGCCAATGCACAGTACGGTTACTTGGACCGCTATATCATCAATGCTTCTATCCGAAGAGACGGTAGTTCCAAGTTCGGACAAAATCACCGCTTTGGTACTTTCCCGAGTATTTCGGCCCGTTGGAGGGTTTCTGGAGAGCCATTTATGCAAGACCTGACCTGGATGGACGAATTCAGTTTGAGGGCCAGTTATGGCGAAAGCGGTAACACGCCACGTTCCAATTACCAGCACTTCAGTACTTTTTCCAGTCTTGGCTGGAACTATAACGGAGAAACCGGAGTGGTGCCCGATAACTTGGAGCTCACCAATTACAAGTGGGAAACGGTTCAGCAGACCAACTTTGGTTTGAACCTGGAGGTGCTGGAAAACAGGGTAGTGATCGGTGTGGATGTGTACCGCAAGCGTACCAAAGACCTGTTTTTGGATAACCTTCGTATCCCGAGTACTTCTGGATTCTCTTCTGTGGACATGAATATCGGTACCATGGACAACCGGGGCTGGGAGCTTTCAGTCCTCACTACTCCCTACAGATCGGAAGATCTGAAGATCAATCTTGATTTCAATATCGCCCGAAACGAGAACGTCATCCAGGAAATCTCCGAACTCTATCAAACCGACAACCTGGAGGCCATGAATTCAAATGGCAATTATTATGTGACCATTCAGGAAGGCAATCCATTGGGTTCGTTCTATGGCTTTAAGTACAAAGGAGTCTATAAAGACGGAGAGGCCACCATCGCCAAAGACGCCAATGGCAATGCCATTACCGGCCCTAACGGAGATGCTGTCCATATGATGTTCAATTATCCTACCATCGCCTATGAATTCCAGCCTGGCGATGCCATGTATGAGGATATCAACCATGACGGAAATATCGATTACCGGGATATTGTATGGTTAGGAGATGCCAATCCGAAATTGACCGGTGGCTTTGGCCCCAGGGTGACCTATAAAAACTGGCAAATTTCGGGATACTTCAACTTCCGATACGGCGTGGATATCGTCAACAGTACGAAAATGAGCACGGAAAACATGTACGGGTATTCTAACCAAAACACCGCGGTATTGAACCGATGGAGAAGACCAGGTGATGAGACCGATATGCCTAGGGCACTGATCCGAAGAGGTTATAACTGGCTGGGCTCTGACCGCTACGTGGAAGATGGCTCTTTCCTTAGGTTCAGGACGCTGACGGTGCGTTATACCGCTCCGGACGAATTTCTGGAAAAGCTCCAGCTAAAAGACATGAGCTTTTATGTGACCACCGAAAACCTCTTTACCCTGACCAACTACACCGGACAGGATCCAGAGGTAGGTTTGACTAGTTCCAATGCCAACCGTCTTTTCCAGATAGGATATGACAATGCAAGGACACCTCCTACTCAGACGGTGACATTAGGGATCAACGCAAGGTTCTAATTTGAGGATTTAAAAGAGACAACAATGCTTAAAAAATATATATCATATTCATTACTGCTCCTGATGGCCTGGGTGGGCACTTCCTGCGATAGCTGGTTGGACCTGCGCCCTGTCAATGGAGTGGTCAAGCAGGATTTTTGGAAGACCAAGGAACAGGTGCGCTCGGCACTGATGGGAGCCTATGCTTCCCTAAACGGGGACTACCGTGGATATCAGGTGCCCGAACAGATGTTCCTTTGGGGTGAATTGAGGGGCTATATGGTCGCTTTGAACACCGGGGCGAATTTTAATGATACCCAGGTGATATTTGGCAATATCCAGGCAACCAATCCCATTGCGGACTGGAGTGGTTTTTATGGCACGATAAGCTTGTGCAATAATTTGATTGAAAACGGACCCGCTGCATTGGATACGGATGAAACCTTTCAGGTGGAGGACCTTAATAACTATGTCGCTGAGGCCAGGGCATTGAGGGCCATGATGTATTTCTATCTGGTAAGGGCCTTTGGGGATGTGCCACTGGTTACGGAAGCCATAGACAGTGATGAGGACGAATTGACCCATGCCAAGTCCCCTTCAGCCGAAGTGTTGGCCCAGATCCTTGTAGATCTGGATTTGGCCGAGCAGGATATTTACGAGCAACATGAATCTTTGGAAGCTTCCAAAGGACGTATGACCAAATATGCGGTCAATGCCTTGCAGGCTGATGTGCACTTATGGATGGAAAACTATGAAGAGGCAGCCATTGCAGCCGACAAGGTACTGGAAGGCCCCTATGCCTTGGTGGAGCAGGAAAACTGGTACAGGGAACTGTTTGTACAAGGCAATTCCGTGGAAAGTGTTTTTGAAATCCAGTATGATGCGCCCCAGAACAATCCTTTCTATAATATGTTCAGCACCGTCCAAGGTAGAAGGTTCCTGGCCTATCCTTCTGTCCTGGAGGATATCTATGGGTTCAACGTAAACTTCCCGGAGGATATCGATGGCAGAAGCATTGATGTGTCCCTTAAGAGCAGCGGGGAAGTCTGGAAGTACATTGGTTTGGGAGAAAACACGCGCAGAGAGGCTTCGGAATCCTATGCCAACTGGATCGTTTACCGATTGGCTGACGTGATGCTGATGAAGGCTGAGGCACTTTCTCAAATTGGAAGAGAAGCGGAAGCGCTGGAAATAGTGGAAGAAATCAGGGAAAGGGGCGGAGCCATTAGGGCAACAGAAGAAAACCCCTCATCTCCAAGTGATATTGTCCGGTATGTTTTGCGGGAAAGGGCCCGTGAGCTGGCTTTTGAGGGAAAGCGCTGGTTTGATTTGCTAAGGGTATCCAAGATGAACGATTACGAGAACTTGGATTTGATGTTGCAGGTGGCCATTGACAATGCACCTGAAACCAATTTGAATTCGATTTTGAACCAGTTGAGGGATAAGCGAAGTCATTATTTTCCTGTTTTCAACAGTGAACTCAATGCCAATCCAAACCTGGAGCAAAACCCTTATTACCTAAAATAGACCTAACTCAGAACAGATGAACGTTTTTAATATCACATCAAATTGGAGAAGGGGCATGGCATTGATGCTTGGCCTCCTGTTCCTGGGCCTGATCAGTTGTGACTTTGAGGAGCCTGGCAATATCAATATTACTGATGATGCCAATATAAGCGGTTACTTACGGCAAAACCCGGATCAGTTTTCCAGTCTTTCCAAGATTTTGGAAATCTCCGAGACAGAAGGCTATTTGGGGGCCTATGGTCTTTATACCTTCTTTGCGCCCAATAATGCGGCTGTTGATACTTACCTCAGTGAAAATGACCTGAGTTTGGAGGGATTGAGTGTGGATCAGGCGAAGGACATTGTCCGTTACCACCTGCTTAAGGATACCATTTCCACCTCCAGCTTTACCGATGGGAAACTGCCTATTCCTACAGAGTATGGAAAGTACTTGGTGACGGGTGCTGAATTTGTGGAGGGGCAGACCTCTATACGGGTAAACCGTCAGGCGAATGTCCTGCAAAGCAATATCAAACTGGGCAACGGTATCCTGCACTCCATTGACAATGTCCTGTCTCCGCCTACCAAAACTGCAGCCCAATGGCTGGAGGACAAGCAAGACTATTCCATTTTTGCCCAAGCGCTGAAGACTACAGGCTGGTATGAGGTGTTGAACCAAGAGCAGGAAGGGGTATGGTACACGGTATTGGCCCAATCGGATGCGACCTTTGCGGAAGCAGGTTTTGATACTTATCAGGCCTTGGAAGACCGGTATTCCCACTTGGGAGAGCCCACCAATCCAGCTGATAGCCTCCACCTTTTTATGGCCTATCATATCCTTCCGAACATCAAATACATTGCTGATTTGGTGACGGCCACAGCACACGAAACCAAAGCGCCACAAGAGGTGGTGACCATCAAACTGGATGGAGCAGATGTACTGGTCAATGACGATGTTTTCTTCGGCATACATGAGCCAGGTACACCTCTTATAAGAAGGGAAAGCGACAATTCCGTGACCAATGGGGTGGTTCATAGTGTAGACGACCATTTTGCCATTAAGCTGAGAGCCCCAACGGCTGTGTATTGGGACATAGCAGATCAACCTGAAATCCGCCAGTTGACCCAGTATTTCAGGGTGCCGGGGGCTTCAGAGTATACCTTCCAGCCGGGAGAGCTTTCAAAGATGGACTGGGGAGGAAGCTGGCTTCAGTACAATATCAACTACAGACCGCCGGGCCTGAACGAATTGTATTTCAACCACGGAGACTATATCCGAATCGGGGTGGCCACGAACAGATTGACCTGGACTGAGATCACCACGCCGGTATTGGTTAAAGGCCGCTATAAGATTTGGTTCTGTTATCGTGCCACCGACAACCGAGATGGTGTACAGCTTAAAGTGACCCTCAACGGGGAGTCCATCCCTGGAGCAAGAATTCTGAATACCAGAGAAAGGTACCCGACTACTTTGTCCGCTGCGGAGGCGGAGTCGAAGGGCTTCAAAGAGTATTTATCTGCAGGAAGTGATGGGGGGAACTTTACCGGTAGGCTTGTAGGGGTGCTGGATATTCCTACGACCGGTGAGCATGTGATAAGATTGGATTATCAGTCTGGAGGAAGAAACGGGATTTGGCTGGACATGATCCACTTCATTCCCGAAGAAGATGAGCAGATCTGGCCAAAATTTGCCAGAGACGGGTCATTGGTTTACCCGGAAGACTGATTTTCACAGGCAGAAAGTCTCAATCATAAAATTCAAAAAGCAATAAGATGATTAGAAAATATAAAAAATACCTGCTTTGTATGCTAGCCATTGGTCTGTTCTCCTGCTCAGACCAATGGGCAGAGCATAACAATGCCCCGCAGGACCTGAACAATAACCTGGTGCAGCTGATCCACACGGATGCAGAGCTGAGCACCTTCGCCGGATTGCTGGAAAAATCCGGGCTGGACAAACAACTGGCATCGGGCTCCTATACGGTTTGGGCCCCTACAAATACCGCTTTACAAAACCTTCCCGAAAGCATTTCCGGGGATGATGAGGCCCTGAAGCTTTTTGTCGGCAACCATATCGGTCACCAAGAGCGGCTTAGTTACCAAGCAGAGGAAGCACCTTTGAGGGTGAAGATGCTCAACGGTAAAATCAGTGTATTGACAGAAACCCGCATTAGCTCGGTGGACGAGTCAGCCGGTTTCGAATATGCTGACCGCTTGGCCAAAAACGGGGTGCTTTATAAGGTGGACAGCTATATGATGCCCAAAAAGAATGTTTGGGAAATCGTCCAGGAAGAAAGCAATAATCCCGTGAGTGACCTGATTTTGAGTATGGACGAGACAGATGCCGTTACAGGGATGACGAGCAATTATTTTCGGTACGATGTCGCAGACTTAAGCATTGAAGATTCCACTTATACCTTGATCATGCTGGATGACGCGGCATTTGAAAATTATAAGGCAGCAATGAAGCCTTACTATAGGGATACCATGCCGGAAGATTTTATGTCAAAGGCCTTCAAGCTTGGACTTGCCAAGGACCTGTTGGCCACATCGGCTTACTATGATAATGTACCGGATACCCTGCTTTCGGTGGACAGTGTAAAGGTGTCCTTTAAGGCGGAAAATGTCCTTAGAAAAATCAACGCCTCCAATGGAGTGGTCTATGTGATGGATGCCTTTGATTTCAAATGGACCGATAAAATCCCTGATATCAAAATAGAAGGAGAGTTCTATGATGCCATTTCGGGCAGCTCAGGGCCTGTCAATGTCCGCGCCAGGAGCTGGGCCTCCAATAAGAGGGACCTGCTGGTGATCAATCACAGTACCCCGTCTTACCACGTGACCTACAGGGTGCCACAAGCCCATTCCACCAAATACAAGATTTACTGGAGGGCCAATAACGATGATTATATTCCGAGAAATAACTGGCAGAGTATAGCGGTTGATTCGGTCAGCAACCTTCCCTATGGTAACAAGATGGTAGGGATCAATGACCTTTCGGAGGTATTTATTGGGGAGCATGAAGTAGAGAACTACGGACAGCTGAAACTAATTCTGAAAGCAGAATCCACTTCCAGCAATACCTGGAACTCTTTGGTGCTGGATTATCTACGATTAGTTCCGGTATTTGAGTAAACCCAAAATATGAAATCGATGAAGCGAATAACTATACAGAAATTTTGTACGGCTGCCCTGACACTGCAAATGGGGCTCGCAGGAGCATTGTTTGCACAGGAGGTGCAAGAAGTAAAAGTGCAGCCCAACCTTCAGGCCATGTACCTGGCGGAAAAAGTGACCGGCAAGATCATTTCCAAGCGTACCGGGGAACCTCTGGAAGGGATAGGCATCGCCTACAAGGAGCTGTCCGCCACATTTTCCAATTCCAACGGTGAGTTTGAACTGATGGTGCCGGCCTACACCACTACCATTCAGGTCAACTTTGGTGACCAATTGGTAAAAGAGGTGGCCCTTAAAGGACGAAGCAGTTTGGACATTGCCCTGAGCGATCTGGAACTGGCTAAGGCGGGAGCCAATTATGCCCAGTTGCCATACAAGAATAAGTTGGCCAGTCACCTTACTGGGGCCGTTTCCATGGTGGACCTGACGGATGCCTGGAAAGGAAAGGCCAACTCACCGGAAACCGCCATGCAGGGAGAGGCCGCTGGGGTCAATATGATCAGAAGATCAGGGGCCATTGGCGTAGGAGCCAATACCTTTATCAGGGGACTATCGTCCCTAAATGCAGAAACCCAGCCTCTGGTGGTGGTTGATGGCATGATCTACGATATGAACCAGTATGAAGGGTCTATTTTGAGCGGCTATACTTCAAATCCCCTTTCCTTTATTGACATCAAGGACATCGATAAGGTGACCTTTATTAAGGATGGAGGATCGATTTATGGCAGCAAAGGGGCAAATGGTGTCATCATGATCACTACGGCCAGGGCCAAGGACTTGACCACACGGATTGACTTCCATACTTATGGGGGGATGAACATCCGTCCGCAGAACCTTCCTGTAATGGAAGCTGACGAATACCGGCCTTATTTTGCCGAAATGCTGGCGAGCAGTGGGCTGACCACCAATGAAGTGCTAAACCATCGGTACATGAATAGCACTCCGGATACATTGGGGTATTATAATTATCACAACAACACCAACTGGCAAAACCAGGTGATGCGTACCAGTTATGACCAGAATTATTTTATCAAAGTATCTGGAGGGGACAATATCGCCAAATATTCCCTGTCCATGGGGCATTTGAAAAGCAGCAGTATTATGGAGGGCGAGGGGCTTTCCCGTTCCAGCGTACGTTTCAACGGTGATTTTCAGATTACCGAGAAGTTTACCGCCGGTACGAACATGGCCTTTTCCTATGCACTTAATGACATGTACCAATATGGTTACGGGGTAGAGGACATCAGCCCACTGAATTTGGGCCTGATCAAATCCCCTTTTCTGGCCCCCAATATCTATGATGAAGCCGGCGTTAGGTCTCCAAACCTGAGTGATTCGGATTCTTTGGGAACCAGTAACCCTCGCTCCATTATCGAAAACATGCAGGGTGAAAACCGAAGGTTCCGTTTCTTTGGCTCTTACAATGCAAAGTATGAGTTCAATGATAAATTCAGTTTGCAAAGCCTTTTTGGGCTGACCATTGACCAAAACAGAGAATCTTTCTTTGTGCCGGATTTGGGTGTAGAAGAGGAAAATGTTGGGAATGCCATTGTCAGAAACCGTATAGGAGGACAGATACAGCGGCTTTTCAGCTCCTACAGCGATACCCGTTTTGATTATACCAACACTTATGGATATGGCCATAACCTGAATGTGGGATTGGGTTTCCGCTACCATAAAAACAATTTGGAAGAGGACAAAGGTTTGGCCTTTAACTCCGGTACGGATGATTTTATTACCCTGGGATCAGGGGTGGTTGCTTTGAACCAGAATTATGGAACAGTGGGTGAGTGGATCTGGATGAGCTATTACCTGGATGCCGGCTACGATTACCTGAGCAAATATTTCTTGGACCTAAACCTTGCAGTGGACGGTTCTTCCAGGTTTGGAACAGAGGCACAGGAAGGAATCAGCCTTTTTGGACACAAGTTCGGGGTATTCCCTTCTATCAAAGGTGCCTGGTTGCTTTCCTCTGAGGATTTTATGGCCAATAGCAGCTTGGACCTGTTGAAACTGCGGCTGAGCTACAGCCAGACAGGAAATGATGGCATAGGAAATTACCATCAATATCAGCTGTACACAGGAGCGAATGTCATCGCCGTACAGGGCTTGGTAAGGGCCAATCTGGCCAACAAGGAAATCCAGTGGGAGACCAATAATAAAATCAATGCAGGTTTTGACCTGGCCATTGCCAATAAGGTATTTGGCTTAAGCCTGGATATTTATCAGAACACCATTTCCAATATGCTGACCTATCAGCCTTTGAGAACGGTGACCGGTTTGGACTATTACCTGGCCAATAGCGGGGAAATGGTCAACCGGGGCGTTGATCTCGGACTTAGTTCCAGGGTGTTGGACAGAGAGGTGAAATTGGAGCTTGGCCTCCAGATAGGGAAGTATGCCAATGAAATCAAATCCCTTCCCTATGACCAAAGGATCACTCCTGTAGCAGGAGGTGAAGTGATCACCAAAGAAGGTGAAGCCGCCAATGTGTTTTATGGCTATGAAACAGCAGGGGTGTACAGTACTTCCGAGCAAGCGGCTACCGCAGGTCTGAGCACCATCGGCGCAGACGGAAATCCGGTGGCCTTTCGGGCCGGTGATGTCAGGTTTGTGGACCAAAATGGGGACGGTATGATCGACCAAAAGGACAAGACCATCATCGGTAATCCCAATCCTGATTTCCATGGGGCCTTTACTGCGCATGCTACTTATAGGCGCTTTACGTTTGACGCGGCCTTTACCTTCTCCTATGGCAATGATATTTACAACTATCAAAGACAGCAACTGGAAAGTATGTCCGGTTACGATAATCAATTGCAGCTTGTGAGAAACCGTTGGAGGGCAGAAGGACAGGTGACTGATGTGCCGAGATTGGCTTATGGTGATCCGGCAGGAAACAGCCGTTTTTCAGACCGCTGGATAGAGGATGGTTCTTATCTACGATTGAAAACCATCAACATCAGCTATGATATTCCGGTGGATGGGACTATTGTTAAGAACATCAATGTGTATGCGGCGGGGCAAAACCTGTTCACCATGACCAACTACCTTGGTTATGATCCGGAATTCAGCTATACCAGAAGCATTTTCGGCCAGGGAGTGGATATGGGGTTGCTTCCACAGTTTAGCAGTGTACTCTTGGGACTTAAAATCGGATTGTAACCATGCAAAAGTTTAGGAAAATTATAAAAGCCCAAAATATGAAATCGATACGCCATTCAGTGAAAAAATATATGGCAGTGGCACTGCTCGGGGCAGGGATCAGTTCCTGCTCGGGCATGCTCGATGTGGAGCCCACTGCAGAGTTGGAGAAAGAACAATATTACCAAAATGCCCTGGATGCCGATGTGGCCGTGATGGGGGTTTATGGCCAGCTGATGGGATTGGCAGAACATTACGTGGTGCTCAATGAGGTTCGTGCCGACCTGATGGAGCCTACGATGATGGCGGACCCGGACTTGGTAGATTTAAGTAACCATAGTGTGGTGGCTTCTGACAATAATAAATATGCAGACCCTAAGCCTTTTTACAGGGTGATTTTGAACTGTAACGATGTTTTAGAAGGCCTGCAGAAGATGCGGGATGAAAACCGGATCACTGAGGAACAGTTTAGCCAGCGGTATTCGGATATCGGAGCCGTACGTTCTTGGGTGTATTTGCAGCTGGGGATCCACTTTGGAGAAGTGCCCTATGTGACCAAAAGCCTGGAAAGCATCGATGATGTCAACAATTCTGCATTGTTCCCCAAGCTGGCATTGCCCGAGTTGATCAATACCTTGGTGGAATTTGTGGAGGGCCTTCCCTATCTGGATGAGTACCCGTCCAATATCGGCCTTGTGGGAACATCCAATGGTTATGGCATAAACAAATATTTTGTACACAAGAAAAACCTGTTGGGTGATCTGTATTTATGGCAAGGAAGTTATACTCAAGCAGCGGAAATGTACAGGGATATTATGGAAACGGCTACTCGGAGTTTTTCCTCTGGCAGTGGAGAATTTTATGATAACCTTAGGATAGGATGGGGGAATGGGGGACTTTTTGGCGTAAAATACGGCAAAAGTAATGATATCAACTCCATTGTCGATAGTCCGAATGATGGATGGAAACATATTTTTGGTATCGGCTCCAATCAGCGTTATGAGAAGCAGGTATGGGTTTGGGTGATGCATTTTGACAGTGATTTTGCCCCAGAATATCCTTTTATCAGGCTTTTTACTAATTCAGGAGAAGGGGAATACCAGTTGAAGCCTTCCCAGCAGATTTTGGATATGTGGAAGAATGAAACCCAGTGGAACAATTTTGAGTTTGATGCCAGAGGTGTGCTATCAACAAAAAACTGGGAAAGCACCGAACCTGAAATCGATAAGTATGCAGTCAATTATGACCCTATGCTAAGGCCATTGCAGGAAGAAGGGAAGTGGTTACTGGAGCGTGCGGCATCGGTGCATTTGAAATTTGCTGAAGCGGCTAATCGGGATAATATGGACCAGACAAGTAAATTGGCCAGAGCCTTCATAAACAGTGGGATAAAAAGTGAATTTACCCCGGAAGGTTTTTCCGGAGATGACAGAACGGAAATCATGAATACCCTGTTCCTGCCCTATCCATATGATTTTGATGCGAGGGAGGGGGATTTTCCACGCTTCAGGGCTCCATGGTACCGTCATATTGGTATACGTGGAAGGGCCTATTTGCCTGCCAAGGAGCTTCCTGAGAACATCACTTCCGATCAGGAAGAGAAAGAGTGGACAGAAGACCTGATCATGGATGAGGTGGCCCAGGAATTGGCCTTTGAAGGGCACAGATGGCCTCAATTACTTCGGATAGCCATGAGAAGAAATCCATCTGTGTTGGCGGACAGGGTGTATGAAAAACTGTCCAAGTCCAATAACCCAGAGGCGGTATCCAGGGCTGCCGGGGTAAGGGCAAAGCTAAACAGTGGGGATTGGTTCCTTCCCTTCCATTGGGAGCAGAAATAATTCCAAATAGACTTGTGAGGTTTTAGACCTTCCAAGTTTTAGACCTGTCAGGTCTATCTAGAAATGAAATACGGTCCTGAATCATTCGATCAATGGTTTGGGTTAAAAGGTTGAATTTTCATGTGAAGTGCGAAAAAATGTATTTGATTGGATAAAAATAATTTCAGATAGGTTTTTGAATAATTGCAGAATAACTATATATTAAGCCAACGTTAACAATCACCCAATTGATGATGAAGTATTTGAGAATGAAAAGGAGGTCCGGCTTAAGCTGGAAGACAAAACTGTTGGTTTATTTGACTACTATTCTGCTGTGTATTTTGGCTGCAAATTTTCGTGCCGAAATACAGCACCTTACTGGAAATTCGCATAGCATAAATGCAGAATTTTCCATTATAGAAGAATAAAAAATGTTAACCAACATATGGAAAAACGGCAAGGCCTTAGGTCTTGCCGTTCTATTATCCTTTACTACCTTTCATTTTTTTGTTGAAGCACAGCAAGTCCGTCAGATGGAACATCTGGACAGAGGACTGGTGGCCCTTCCAGCCCAAGAGGGAAAAACCTTCGTCAGCTGGCGAATTTTGGGCACAGAACCAGAAGACATTGCTTTTAATCTCTACCGTGGCACGGCTGAAGGAAAAGCGGAAAAAATCAATTCCCATCCAATTGAAAAGGCCAGCAGTTATCTGGTGGACTCTCCTAATGGGGCAGAGGAAAGGTATGAGGTGAGGGCGCTGATCAATGGCGAAGAGCAGGCTTCCTCCCAAGCTTCCAGGCCTTGGGAAAACGCTTATTTATCCCTACCGCTAAAAACGCCGGAGGGCTACACTCCAAATGACGCTTCTGTCGGAGACCTTAACGGAGATGGACAATATGAAATTGTCCTGCACCAAACTGGCAAATCCCATGATAATTCCCATAGGGGACTCACCGACCCTCCCATTCTCCAAGCTTATACCTTGGCTGGGGAAATGCTCTGGGAAATCAATTTGGGCAAGAATATCCGCGAGGGGGCACATTATACCCAATTTATGGTTTATGACCTGGACGGAGACGGAAAGGCTGAAGTGGCCTGCAAAACCGCTGATGGGACAAAAGACGGATTGGGAAACCTGATCGGAGATCCCAATGCTGATTATAGAAATGATCAGGGCTATATCCTCGAAGGCCCTGAGTTTTTGACCATTTTCGATGGGGAATCCGGCAGGGAGTTGGCTACCGCAGCCTATGATCCGCCTCGCTATCCGGACAAGCTAGCCCCCAGTACTGCCGAACTCAAAGAACTTTGGGGGGACGGGTATGGCAACCGCATGGACAGGTTTCTGGCCGGTATTGCCTATTTGGATGGAGAGCGGCCCAGCCTCATCATGAGCCGGGGTTACTATACCCGGACGGTGATTGCCGCCTGGAACTGGAGGGATGGCAAACTTTCCAAAGCCTGGACCTTTGACAGCCATGATGGTGATCCGGCAAACCGGAAATTTGCCGGTCAGGGCTATCACAGCCTTCATGTAGCCGATGTGGATGAAGACGGGAAGGATGAAGTTGTCTTTGGCGCCATGGTAGTAGATAATGATGGAAAAGGACTTTATAGTACCGGTTTAGGGCATGGGGATGCTTTACATCTGTCCGATTTGGATCCGGAGAGGCCGGGAATGGAGATTTTTGGAATCCATGAACATGTACGTCATGAGCATGGAGCCAATTTGCGCGATGCCCAGACCGGTGAAATCATCTGGTCTTACCCTTCCCCTGATGTGGGCAGGGGCTTGGCCATTGACATCGATCCCAGACACCAAGGCCACGAATGCTGGGCATCCGGCGATGGGCTAAAAGGGCTTTGGAACATCAAAGGAGAAATGATCTCCACACAGAAACCCTCTTCCTGTAATATGGGCATCTGGTGGGACGGAGACCTGCTCAGGGAGATCCTAAACGGTGTGGATATCGATAAGTGGGATTACCTGAACAGTCAGTCTGACAGGATTTTTTCTGGAAGGAACCATCAACTGGCCAAGAACAATGGGACCAAGTCCAACCCCGCCCTGTGTGCGGATATTTTTGGTGATTGGCGCGAGGAACTCATTGCGCGGACGGAAGATGGACAGGAGTTAAGGATTTTTACCACTACCATTCCGACCGAACATAAATTTTATACCCTTATGCATGACCCGGTGTACAGGTTAAGTGTAGCCTGGCAAAACGTCGGCTATAACCAGCCCGCCCACACCGGTTTTTATCTGGGCGCGGGAATGGCCCAGCCAGCAAGGCCAGCGATCAGGGTGAAGAGTAAAGAATAAAGAGAAAAGAGAAAAGAACAAGGTGATTCATGCCATGACTCCAAGTCATGGCATGAATATCCAATATCCGTTGATTTTCTACTTGTACTGATTAAAATCCTGAATCTAATTTTCCAATCTTTCAAAGTGCCTCGGCGCACAAGATTTTGTAATCTTTTAATTTTTAACAACCAAAACCCTTATTAACCATGAAAACTTCTACGATTATCCTTCGGGATATTTGTTTGGGCATGCTATTGCTATGGCTGCCCGGTACCCTTGTTGCTCAAACCCTGCATTGGAAGGGTGAGGCGGATACCGACTTTTGGAATGCAGCAAATTACGCATCCGGAACGGCGCCCGGGGGCGGAGCGGAAGTCAATATAGGGCCGGGAAACCCCTACAATCCCATATTTACCGGAAATTCCAATCGAAACCGATTTAGTCGCATCAATACTTTAGAAGGTGGTGAACTGACGGTGGATGGTCTGTTGATGAGCTGGGGCAGTGATGTGCTGAACGGAACGGTCATCGTCAATGATGGGCGTGAACTCAATGTCCGTTCCCATGGCTATATAGGAAAAGAAGGCAATGGCCGTGTGGAGGTGCGTGGAGGTTCCTTTTACACCCGTCAAAACCTCTATCTTGGCTATGGTGCCGGGGGAAACGGCACTTTATATATAGAAGACGGCGTGGTCCAGCCCGGCGAGTATTTCTTTATCGGAGAAGGGGGCGCTCAGGGAAATGTGATCCTTAAGGGGGCTGCCCAACTCAAGCTCCGCGGCGATATGCAGGCACAGGTGGCTTCTTGGGTTGATCAAGGTACCATTGCCCCGGAGAGAAGCTTTGACCAATTGGTCTGGGAATATGATGCCGGAGCCAACCGGACCATTATTTCCATTTACCAGGATCCTAACAGTTTGCTGAAGGAATACCCGAATGAAATTGTCCTGGAAAACGATTATGTGCATGCGCGAATCATAAAAAGAAATGCCCATATAAGCTCGTATCAGCTGAAAGGCCGGGAAATGGCCGGGGATATTTACTTCAGTATGGACGGGGGCTCCAATTATACGCAACCCTCCAGCTGTGAGTACAGCATCAAAGAGTGGAACGAGGATTTTGTGGATATTTCCCTTAAAAGCAAATGGGAACCGGGCAGAAGATCCCAGGCAGTGGATATCGATATTCACTATGTATTGGAAAGAGATGGGCAGGGCGTATACACCTATGCGATCTTGAACCATCCCGAAGATTATCCGTCCACCGGTTTTAGCGAATGGAGAATGGTGTGGAAGCTGGATCAGGATCAGGTGGAATATATATGTGTGGATTCATTGCGGCATTGGGAAATGCCCAACTCTTTTGATTATGCGAATGCGACCCCTACTGGGATCCCGGAAATCACGAAGATCAATACGGGTGTCAGGGCAGGGAAATACGATTGCAAATACGATTTCAACGTGGAATATTGGAATATAGGGACCTATGGTCACGCCAGCAAGAAGAACGACATCGGTTCGTGGCTGGTTTTTGGAGGATACGATTATTTTAATGATGGACCTACCAAGCAGGACTTGAGTTCCGCCTCCGGCATTATACATGTGCATTTTGGGATGAACCATTACCATGGAAGTTCTACCAGCCTGGAATCCGGAGAAAAGTGGAGCAAAATTTATGGGCCCTATAAACTGTACCTTAACGATGGACAGGGCAGTGTGGAGTCCCTTTGGGAGGATGCCAAAGCCCAGGCGAAAGAGGAAGAAGCCAAATGGCCATATGCATGGTTGACCGATACACCGGAATATCCTTTGGCCGGTGGCCGGGGTACGGTAAGCGGAACGTTTAGCATAGAAGATCCTTTCCTGCCCGATGTGACAGGCGGAGGGGCCTTGGTAGGGTTGGCCCAACATGAACCGGAGGGAAACTGGCAGTTTGAATCCAAAAATTACCAGTATTGGGTAAAGGCAGATGCCACGGGCAACTTCGAAATCCCCCATGTACGGCCAGGAGTCTATACCCTTTATGCTTTTTCAGACGGTGCTGTTGGAGAATATAAATTGGGGAATGTTCGGGTTGAGGCAGGACAAAGTACCGATCTTGGCGGCCTTAAATGGGATATTCCGAGAGAGAAGGGAAGTTTGATCTGGGAGATCGGGGTTCCCGACCGGACAGCCAGGGAGTTTTTTCATGGTAATGACTATTTCCAAGGATATCTATGGACCACCTTTGCTGAGGATTTTTCCAATCCTTTGGAATATACCGTTGGGGAAAGTGACTGGAGCAGGGATTGGAACTATGCCCATAATGGCTACCTGAAAGACGATGAATGGCAGCGATGGAACTGGAATGTGAATTTTGACATCAAAGGGAAAATGGCCGAAGGGGAAGCTACTTTGACCATTGCCTTTGCCGGAGCCCATTATGCCCGTATGGAGGTATTTGTCAATGATGACGAGCTTTTGGAACGTTTTTACCCAAGCCATGCCCGGGGCAATGCCCTGCTTAGGGAAGGCATACATGGTAAATACGCTGTGTATGAAGTGAAGATTCCAGTGGAAAAACTGAAGAAAAAAGGGAATACGATTACAATTGCCCAAGGGAGGAGTGACGGAGGGGCTGATCATGCCATGTATGATTACCTGAGCCTTGAAGTACCCATGATTTCCAATAATTACGAAACCCCGATAGTTTTGGGCACCAATGGCAATGAAAAAGAGGATAATGCCTCCAGAATATATCCAAACCCTACTGCAGGACAGTTTACCCTTGATTTTGGCCAGGAAATAAAAGAAGATGCCCTGGTGGAAATTGCCGACCATCAATCCGGTCAGGTGCTGCTCAGGAAGGAAATAAAAGGTGAATGGTCCTCCCGGCAGCTGGAGCTGGATTGTTCAGGTTTTTCCAATGGTATTTATCTGGTTCGTTTAATAACCGCTGATAAGATCGAAGTGAATAAATTGATCGTCCATTAAAGCCCAAGCACTATTCATGCCATGACTCCAAGTCATGGCATGAATTTCTCAATAACCAATAACTAAATAACCCAGTAACTCACAACCCAACCATGACAGACCATAAGAGTTTAGCGGGAAATTCTTTATAACTTCTCTTTTGGTCAACAAAAATGGAGAAAATATGAAACAATCTTTTTGGTTACTTGGCGCTTGCCTTATAGTGGCAGCCTGCAGCCCATCGAAGGAGGAGCAAAAATCGCAGGGTTTTGAGGTGAAGAACACCGCTGCTATTGCCCTTTCGGACAAAGCGGTCAGCCTCGAAAGGTCTTCCATTCCCCATTGGGAAGAAGGGGCGGGACAATTCCCCTTGCTTACCACCATGGAGGGAGATACCCTTCCTGCCCAACTGGATGATCTGGATGGGGACGGGCAATGGGACGAGCTGTTTTTTGTTTCAGACTTTAGTCCAAACGGTTCCAAGACGTTTTATCTGGATTGGATTGATCAAGAGATTGATTTTCCGGCGCGCACCAGTGTGCGCTTTGGGAAGCGGGAAGGAGCTGATATTGCCGTTCAACCTGCTTTGGGAGATACGCTGCCCGCTGATGGTCTTCCCAAAAGTGTAGGCTATCAGCCCTATCAGACGGATGGGCCTACTTGGGAAAATGATAAAGTTGGCTTCCGTCATTATTTTGACGGGCGTAATGCCAAGGATCTGTTTGGCAAGAAAACTTCAGCAATGAGTCCCGAGAACGTAGGAATTGATGCTGCAGGGGCGGTTGAAGATAATTACCATGCGATGCATGACTGGGGACGGGATATTTTGGCTGTAGGCAACTCAGTGGGGCTGGGCGGCATGGCCCTGATGATCGAAGGGAAGCCTGCCCGCCTGGGGGTGACGGTAAATGATTCCATTAATAATGTGGAGGAAAGTATTTTCCAGGTTGTGGAAGAAGGTCCCGCAAGGTCGGTCATTCAATACGATTACCGTAATTGGCAGACCCATGACCGGAGCTACGATGTAAAGGAGGTCAGCAGCATATGGCCAGGGATGTATGCCTATAAGAATGCGGTTTCTGTCAAAGGACTGAAAGGAGATGAAACGCTATTGGTAGGTCTGGTCAATATCCATAATGACCGTGAACTGAGTGAAATTGAGGTGAATGAAGATTGGCTGGTGCTCCTGACCCATGATCAGCAAAGCTATGAAAAGGAATGGTGGTTGGGCATGGCCCTGATTTTGCCCAAAGCCCTTTACCAAGGCTACACGGAGGCTCCCGAAGAAGGTCCGCTGTCAAACAGCTACCTGGCTAAGCTTTCGATAGAAGAAAACCAACCTGTGGAATACTTTGCGGTAGCGGGATGGGAGCTTTCCGATGAGCAGTTTACCGACAGGCAATACTTTACCAATTATGTGACCGGTTTGGTAAAACAATTGAGTGCTGAAGTAACGGTTACCTGGGAAGAATGATGTCATTTAACTACCTCTCTTTACTGATATGTATGACAGGAAGTCTTCTGGTTTCCTGTACTTGTTCTGTCAGCAGCGAGCGATCAAAACAAACGGTGATTGCTGATCAGAAGGCGGTTTTTGAGGCGGATTTTTCTACCGACCTGGATCCGGAAATTTGGGAGGTGGAAATGGATGATCTCCCGCATTCTTCCGTCTCGGTCAAAGAGGGAAAGCTGGTGTTGGACACCAAAGGAGGTGTGACTGTATGGCTCAAAAAGAAGCTGGAAGGAAACCTTGAAATCACGTATAAGCGCCAGGTGGTGCTTGGGGATGGGGTGAACGACCGGCTATCAGACCTCAACCAGTTTTGGATGGCCACTGATCCGCGCAATACACAGCTGTTTACTCGAAACGGGAGGTTTGAGGAATACGATTCGCTGAGCATGTATTATGTGGGCTTCGGTGGCAATTATAATTCCACTACCCGTTTCCGGAAATATCAGGGAAACGGAGAAAAGACCCTGTTGTCTGACCTGAAGGATAAGGCCCATCTGTTAAAACCCAATCACTGGTATTCCATCAGGATCAGGGTAGAAAACGGCCTTATCAGTTATTGGGTGGACGGTGAAAAGTTCTTTGAATACAAGGACGAAGCCCCGTTGACTTCCGGATATTTCGGCTTTCGAAGTACCTGGTCCAGACATGAAATTGATGAATTAAAGATTAAGCAATTGGAAGAGAACATTCCAAGGAAAATAAAATGATCCAATTTTATGCTGGAACTATAAATAGTATTTTCCACAGATAAATAGGATAAACACAGATGGATTAAAGGTAAGTAAAGGATCAATTATGAATCTCTACAAAATTATCTGTGTTTATCAGCGTCTATCTGTGGTTTAGAAATGTAGCATTGATTGGGGATCAACTTTAATCTGATAAACCTAAAAGACCATGAAAGACCATTTTCCCTCAAGGAGAAAATTTGTAAAACAATCTGCACTGTTATCCTCTTCGCTTTATCTGGCACCTGGCCTGGCAGAAGCAGTTGGAAGTAGAAGTGAAGAAGCCGTTCAGCCCGATCCGATTGCCCTAAGGTGGTTGGAAAATAAAGAGCGGGTATTTTCAGGAGGTACTACCCTGGGAGTGCCCTGGCCAAAAGGGCAGGTGAAAAAGGAAGATTTTTTTCTCCTTGATGCATCCGGAAAACAACAGCCGATACAGTCCTGGCCCTTGGCGTATTGGCCGGATGGTTCTTTGAAGTGGACCGGACATGCGGTGGCGGATCCGGAAAAATTGGGCAGAGGTTTACAATTGATTCCCGGAAAAGGAGTGCAGCCAGAAAAGGCCATTGAAGTTACAGAAAATGAGGAGGCTATATTGGTGGATACAGGGGAGGTCAGTTGTCGGATAAATAAGGAGGGACAAAGTATCATCAGATCGGTCAGCCGGAATGGAAGAGAAAGCCTGAAAAATGGCCGTTTGGTACTGATGAAGCAAGATGGCGTGGTAGGAGAAAAAGATACCATCAGTACCGGGAATTTTCAGGGAAGGATAGAAAAAGTGTCCATAGAGCAAAGCGGACCGGTGAGGGCCGTCATAAAGATTGAAGGCAAGCATGCCGATGAGGGGAAAAGGGGCTGGTTGCCTTTTGTACTCCGCTTTTACTTTTATGCCGGTTCGGAGGCCATAAAGACGATGCACACCATCATTTTTGACGGGGAGGAGGAAAAAGATTTTATCAAGGGGCTTGGATTACGTTTTGACGTTCCTATGGAAGATGCCTTACATGACAGGCATGTCCGATTTGCGGGAAAGGATCAGGGTGTCTTTGCAGAAGCCGTCAGGGGATTGACCGGCTTGAGAAGGGATGCCGGTAGAAAAGTACGTGAAGCACAGGTAAAGGGGGAGAAAACACCGCCTGTCTCAGCGTTTCCTGAGAATGTTGCCTCCAGGTTACACTATGTCCCGGCCTTTGGGGACTACACCTTGTCGCAGACCAGTCCAGATGCATTTGCTATCCGAAAGCGTACAGCAGCAGGACATTCCTGGCTGAAGTCCGGTTTCGGTGACCGTTCCAGGGGGCTGGGCTATATAGGAGGGCCTTCCGGTGGGGTAGCCTTTGGTATCCGGAATTTCTGGCAAAGCTATCCTGCTCAGTTGGATATCCGAAAGGCGGATACTGAGCAGGCTGAGGTGACCCTTTGGTTATGGGCACCGGATGCCCCGGCCATGGACCTGCGCTTTTATCACGATGGCATGGGACAGGATACCTATGAAAAGCAATTGGATGCGCTCAATATCACTTATGAAGATTACGAGCCCGGTTTTGGTACGGCCAAAGGGGTGGCCAGAACCAGTGAAATGAACATTTATATCCTGGGAGAGACTCCCAACAATACCTTCTTTAATGAACTGGCCAATGGGAACGCCACACCTGCCCGACTTACTGTCAGCCCCGAACAGCTTCATGCTGCCGGGGTTTTGGGGAAGATATGGGGACTACCGGATACGAGTACACCCAACAAAGCGAAAATAGAAGAATACCTGAGCGATTACTTTGAGTTTTACAAAGGGCAGGTAGATGACCGCCGGTGGTATGGGTTCTGGGATTTTGGGGATGTGATGCACAGCTATGATTTTGACCGACATAGCTGGCGTTATGATGTGGGAGGCTTTGCCTGGGACAATTCCGAGCTTTCTACCGACCTATGGCTGTGGTATTATTTTCTTCGCACCGGGCGGGCCGATGTTTTCCGAATGGCAGAGGCGATGACCCGGCATACCGGGGAAGTTGATGTGCACCATCTGGGAAAGTTTGCCCCGTTGGGAAGCCGGCATAATGTCCAGCACTGGGGCTGTAGTGCCAAGCAGCTACGGATTTCTACCGCTGCCAACCGCCGCTTTTACTACTACCTGACCGCTGATGAGCGGGTCGGAGACCTGATGCGCGAACAGCTCAATGCTGTGGCTACTTTAAAGGAAATTCCACCGACGCGCAAAGTAAGTGACCGATCGGTATGGGAAACAGAAGATGATCCCCATAAGGTGTATGTGAGTTTTGGGACAGATTATGGGGCGGTTTCGGCGGCTTGGTTTACCGAGTGGGAGCGGACAGGAGACCGGCAAATCAAGGAAAAGTTGGTGAACAGCATGCGGACCATTGCTGCACAGCCCAAAGGTTTTTTTACAGGTGGAAGCCGCATGGATTTGCGTACGGGAGCTTTTGAAATCCAAGATAACCAGCGGATTTCCGTTTCACATCTGAGTGCTGTTTTTGGCCTGATGGAAATCTGTGCTGAGCTGGTCCAGAATATAGACATGCCGGAATTTAAAAAGGCCTGGATACAGTATTGTCAGTTATACAATGCTTCCGATAGGGAACAGCGTGAAGTCTTGGGACAGGCATTTGGGCGTAAAAACCTTGGCCAGGGGCATAGCAGGTTAACTGCCTATGCGGCCATGGAAAAGCAAGATGCCCAACTGGCCAGAAGGGCTTGGGATGAGTTTTTCGGCGGGGATGCAGGTTACCGTTTCGAAAAGCCGGAGATGTATACCGTGGAAGGAAGCGAGGTATTGCAGCCTGTAGAGGAAGGCAGAGTGTCTACCAATGCCACCGCTCAATGGGGATTGGCCGCGATACAGTGTATGGGACAAGTAGGGGAGTACCTGGAGGAATAGGGAGGAAGAATGTGTAAAGGGGTTGATATTGATTAGGTGTGTTTAATTATCTCTCGCTAAGCCGCTATGGCCACTAAATTTTAAAGGATTATTCTCGGTTGTGCCGATCTGTCGCGGCGGATTGGCACAACCGAGAGAGAACGTCACTGCGAGAGGTCAACATTTTTTCAAATATTAAGGGACAGATATCAGTCCGCCCTCTTTACCCCCTAGCTCCCTTATGCTTCGACCCTTCGACTGAGCTCAGGGACCGAAGCTCAGCAACCAAAGGGAACTCCTCCGCACGTATCCTGTCAAAGGTAGGAGGAACAACGTGGCAGTGACATTTATTTATGATGAGATCTCCTGTCCTCCGGTAGGAGGGCTTCACTCCGTTGCTCTTTTTTCGCGACGGATAAACTATGAACTATTTTGATGCTTAATCCCCTTAGGTTTACCCTTACAAGCCCGTACAGTTTTTAGGGGGATGTATGATAACTTGCTTTAAGGTGCTTTTATGGGAAATAAACCAAATCATAAATGGCCCTGATTTATTAAAGTGATACAGTTATTATGCATATTCTACAAAAGTTTTTCGTAATGGGCCTATTGACGGCTGGCAGTGTAAGTTGCAAGGTGTTGTCAAAGGAGGAAGCCCCCGGGTACAGGTTTGATTTTGGAAATGGTGAAGTGGCAGAAGGGTACCAACAGGTATTGCCGGATATGGGGTATGATATTTCCAGAGGATATGGTTTTTTGGAGGGAAAGCCGGTGAAAGCCATAAACCGGGATAATGACGGACTGAAAGGTGATTTTAGCACCAGTGATGCGCCGTTTTTCTTTACGGTGGATGTGCCTGAGGGAAATTATGACGTCAAAGTGCTTTTGGGGGATAGCGAAGGAACTTCATCCACTACCATTCGGGCGGAAAACAGGAGGCTGATGTTGGGTAAGACCGATACCAAGAAAGGAGAATTAGTAGAAAAAGTATTTTCTGTCAATGTGCGTTATCCTGAAATCACGGGAACGGAGGAAAAAGTAAAATTGAAATCGCGGGAACACGACTATTTGCATTGGGACCATCAGTTGACCTTGGAGATCAATGGGAAGGAACCTAAGGTGGCAGCCATTGAAATCAGCCCTAACTATTCTGCCCCGACTGTCTTCCTTGCCGGGAACAGTACCGTGGTGGACCAGGCCAATGAGCCTTGGGCAGCATGGGGACAGATGTTTCCTTCATTTTTCCAAGCGGAAAAAGTAGTCATTGCCAACCATGCAGAATCGGGACTCACCCTGAAAGGTTTCCAGGGTTCTGGAAGGCTGAAAAAAGTGCTGAGCCTCATGAAGCCCGGCGATTATTTGTTTATTGAGTTTGCGCATAATGACCAGAAACCAGGAGGTTCCCATGTAGAGCCCTTCACAAGCTATCAGGAGGTGATCAGGGAGTACATTGCAGCAGTAAAGGAAAAAGGGGGGATACCGGTTTTGGTGACTTCCATGCACAGGAGAAGATTTGACGAAAACGGGAAGATTGTCAATACCCTTTCCGACTATCCCGAAGCAGTAAGGCAACTGGCCAAGGAAGATGGTGTGGCCATGATCGACCTCAATGCCATGAGCAAGACCCTTTATGAAGCCTGGGGAGTAGAGGCTTCCAAAAAGGCTTTTGTGCATTTTCCTGCGGGAACATTCGAAGGACAGACGGAGGACTTTGCGGACAATACCCATTTCAGTACCTATGGTGCCTATCAACTGGCGCGCTGTATTGTCGAGGGATTGAAACAAACCGATCTTGAGCTGGTGCAATGGCTTAAAAAAGATATTCCTGCCTTTGATCCGGCAAATCCACCTGCTTTTGAGGATTTTTACTGGCCACTGAGTACCAGAACGTCCATTATCAAGCCAGATGGAAATTGAGTATTGAGTAGCCAGTCGAGAGTATTGAGTCTTGAGTGAGGCTTAAGAAGCTAAACATTAGATTTAGCGTGAAAATGTCTAGTATCTAGCGTCTAATGTCTGGTGTCTTTTATTAAGTGTTATAAAAACATTTAATTATTTTTTATTATATTGGGGCCTGTTTCATCCAAAAGGGATGGAGTTGATTTATCAAATCTAATTATAACCTAAACCCATGAACAAGTTTAAACCCCTAATGCTTGGAGTGATGGCGCTTTTGCTGCCTTTATTCGCGCAAGCCCAAAATGAACCGACGATTTTGAATGTTGATCTGAATGAAAAGGTCAGTGATGTCTCTCCCCATATGTGGGGATTGTTTTTTGAGGACATCAACTTTGCTGCAGATGGAGGCTTGTACGCCGAAATGATCAAAAACTACTCTTTTGAATTTGAAAATCCCATGATGGGCTGGAGGAGAGTGGAAGACAGCGGTGCCCGCGGCTATGTTTTTAACCGCAACCACCCTTCTGGAATCAACCAAAAATACCTTCGCATACAGCGTCTCAACGAGCAGGGCAATTTTGGTCTGCACAATGAAGGCTTCCGCGGCATGGCGGTCAAGGAAGGCTTGACCTACACGGTGACTTTTATCGCCAAAGTGGCCAAAGGGGAAAATCTGCAGGTGACCACAAAAATGTGGGACGGCAAGACACTCATCGGAGAAGGAAGTGTAAGCGGATTTACGGACGACTGGAAGGAGTATGAAATCGTGATGACAGCCAGCAAGACACTGGATGGTGTCAACTTCCAGTTTTTGTTGGAAGGAGAGGGAGAGCTGGATGTGGACATGATCTCCATGTTTCCCGAGGATACCTGGAAAGGCCGTAAAAGAGGTCTGAGGAAGGATTTGGTACAGCTGCTGGCAGATATGGATCCGGGCTTTCTGAGGTTTCCAGGTGGATGTATTGTAGAGGGCTTTGATCTGGAGAACCGCTACGAGTGGAAGAAAACCATCGGTGATATGGAAGACAGGGAGGTGATGAAAAACCGCTGGAACATTGAATTTGCCCATCGCACTACTCCTGATTATTACCAGTCTTTCGGTATTGGATTCTTTGAATACTTTCAGCTCTCAGAGGATATAGGAGCAGAGCCTTTGCCCATTTTGAGCTGTGGCCTGGCCTGCCAGTTCAACACCGGTGAGCAGGTTCCCGTCGGAGCCTTGGATGAATATGTCAATGATGCCTTGGACCTGATCGAGTTTGCCAATGGTGCTGTGGACAGCAAATGGGGAGCAAAGCGGGCAGAAATGGGACATCCTGAACCTTTTAACCTGAAGTATATTGGTGTGGGCAACGAAAACTGGGGGCCACAATATATCGAAAGGGCCAAAATATTTGAAAAGGCGATCAAAGCGGCCTATCCGGAAATCACCATTGTTTCCACTTCTGGACCTTTTCCTGATGGGCACGAATTCGAATACCTTTGGGGAGAGCTGAAAGAGATGGATGCGGAATTGGTGGATGAGCACTATTACAGACCGCCGTCCTGGTTCCGTGAAAATGCCAGAAGATACGATGAGTATGACAGGAATGGTCCCAAGGTTTTTGCCGGAGAATATGCCGCTCACAGCACGACTGTAAAGGATGCGCTAAAGCGTAATAACTGGGAGGCGGCATTGTCGGAAGCGGCTTTTATGACGGGATTGGAAAGAAATGCGGAAGTGGTCAGACTGGCTTCTTATGCCCCGCTTTTTGCCCATGTAAACGGCTGGCAGTGGAACCCGGACATGATCTGGTTTGACAACATGAAGGCATATGGTACCCCGAATTACTATGTGCAGAAATTGTTTTCCACCAATAGAGGGACCCATGTCTTGCCGATTACAGCAGATGGGGAAAGCCTGGCCGGAGAAGACAGCCTATATGCCTCGGCGACCATAGATGAAAACACCCAAGAGCTGATCTTCAAAGTGGTGAACATTTCCCCTGAACCAAAGAAAATCAGCATCAAACTGGATGGCCGCTACAAGGGAAATGGTAGTGGCAGCTTGTTGGAAATGGCCAATGGTGACTTGGAAGCCCATAACTCCCTCGAAAACCCAGAGTCGGTCAGCCCCTCCGAAAAAACATTTGAAGTGAGCAAAAAGTCGATCGAACTGGAACTGAAAGGCCAGTCGGTCAATGTAGGAAGGCTGAAATTGTCAAAGTAAGCACATTTTTGTTTTAGATTGAAAGAAAGAGCCGACCTGAGAGGGTTGGCTTTTTTTGTCCACTAAATTGTCCACGGATGTCACGGATAGACAGTCCACGAATTGCACTAATTCTCACTAATTATTTTTTGAGAATCATATAACCATTCGCTTATAGGTTAGGGAATTTTCTCCAAAATTAAGGAGTATTCCAAGTCTATATCCTGTCGCTTTTAGGTAGTTTAATAATTGGGCCTCGTGCTCTGGTGCTAAATTTGACAACGCCTTTAATTCAAGAATTACTTTATTGTAGCAAACCAAATCCGCTATGTACATTTTCGAAAGAGAAACACCTTTATACTTGATGGTTAACCTCTGATAGGAACAGAAAGGAATTTCACGGCGAGCCAATTCTATTTCCAAGGCTTCCTGATAAACCGCCTCTAAAAAACCTGCCCCCAAATGCCTATGAACATCCATTGCGGCACCTACTATTTCAAATGCTTCTCGCTTATAAATCAATTCCATGTCAAAAAGCTGTTAAATAATCTCATCCTAACTAAAAATAACAAATTCGTGCAAATTCGTGAAATTGGTGGACTTTAAATCCGAGCTCGTGGACTATTCCCGACGGGATAGTACAGGATAGCCCCAGCCCCCATTCTTTCTAACTTGTTTCTTAAACTGGGGAGTTCCCAGTGGTGTTTTGATTGTCAACTAACCCGAAATAAATTGTACGTCATGAATAAGAAATACTGGTGGATATATGGACTTGCCTGTTTGGCCTTAATGGCCTCCTGCAGTCAACAGTCGTCCCAAGAACAAGCTAAAGAAACCTGGAGAGACGGCATTGTGGTGGATGAGTTTATCTATGAAGAAGCTCCCTATCCCTCCTGCCATGCTGCGACCATAGAGGAAACCCCAGATGGAATGGTGGCCGCCTGGTTTGGGGGCACCCATGAGAGAAATCCGGATGTGGGGATTTGGGTGAGCCATTTAAAGGACGGGGAATGGACCGAGTCTGTGGAAGTGGCCAACGGCATCATCAATGACACTTTACGCTATCCTACCTGGAACCCGGTGCTTTTTCAGGTTCCTGATGGCGACCTGCAGCTTTACTATAAAGTAGGGCCGCATCCTTCCAAATGGTGGGGAGTGATGATGAGTTCTGCTGATGGAGGTTATACCTGGACCGCACCGAAGGTATTGCCGGACAGTGCCATTGGTCCGGTGAAAAACAAACCTGTATTGTTGGATAATGGAGACCTGATCGCCCCGTCCAGTACTGAGGGAGATGGTTGGAACATCCATTTTGAAGTTTCCTCGGATAAGGGAGAAACCTGGAGGAAAATAGGCCCCGTTGCCAGGGGTGAGGAGGATATCAATGCGATTCAGCCTAGTGTGCTTGACCATGGTAATGGAAAGCTTCAGCTTTTGGCCAGGACCAGAAATCGGGCCATAGCGACATCCTGGTCAGAGGATTATGGCAAGACCTGGACACCTTTGGAAAAATCCAATTTGCCCAATAATAATTCCGGTACCGATGCGGAGACCCTACAGGATGGCCGCCAACTATTGGTGTACAACCATGTCCTGCCTCCTGGGGAAAAAGCAAAGGGACCAAGAACCCCATTGAACATTTCCTATTCCAATGACGGTATCAACTGGAAGGCCTCACTGATTCTGGAGGACTCCAAAATCAGCCAATACTCTTACCCTGCGATGATCCAGTCCTCTGACGGAATGGTCCATGTGGTCTATACCTGGAGAAGAGAACGGATCAAATATGTGAAGATCGATCCGAGCAAATTGACCGGACTGCCTATAGAAAACGGAGCCTGGCCAAGCCTGCAAAGTGAGGAAACAGCATCAGAAAGCACCACAGAAGATGAAGCATAAAGAAACAGCGGAAGTAATGGATAGCAGAAGGAGTTTTATGAAATCCCTGGGCCTGATAGGGGCGGGGATAATGTCCGGACAGGTATTTTCGGCCTGTAGCTCGGCCAGAGGGCTGGGAATTAGAAATGAAGAACGTTATAAGATCGCGGTATGTGATTGGATGATATTAAAGCGGCAAAAGCTCAGTGCTTTTACATTGGCCAATGAGATCAATGCAGACGGAATTGAGCTGGATATGGGTGGACTGGGCAACCGGGAAACCTTTGACAGCAAGCTGGGGGATCCTGAAGTGCGGAAGCAGTTTTTGGAGGAAGCCAAAAAGCTTGGAGTGGGCATCAGCTCTATCGCCATGTCAGGCTTTTATGCCCAGTCCTTTGCTGAAAGGCCTACCGTGCCCCAAATGGTGCAGGACACCATTGATACCATGGAGGGAATGGGGGTGAAAATCGCCTACCTGCCATTGGGAGTCCAGGGAGATTTGGTGGAACATCCTGAGCTAAGACCAGCCATAGTCAAACGCTTAAGAATGGCCGGAGAAAAGGCCGAGAAGATCGGAGCAGTGATCGCTGTGGAAACGGCCTTGGATGCTGCCGGTGAGGTGGAATTGCTGAGAGAAATAGGCTCCCCTGGGGTAAAGATTTCCTTCAATTTTGCCAATGCCATCAAAAACGGCCGGGATACTCCTTCGGAGCTGAAAACCTTGGGAGCGGACAATATTGCCCAGATCCACTGTTCCAATACCGACGGTGAGTGGATCCAAAACGACCCGGCATTGGACATGCCAAAGATCAAGAAAACGTTGGATAAGATGGACTGGTCCGGTTGGCTGATCATCGAGCGCTCCAGGGATGTGGATGATGTGCGCAACGTTCGCGGAAACTACGGAGCCAATGTGGCCTATATGAAATCTGTCTTCCAAGAAGCTTGAGTTTAAATTTTAACCACAGAGGACACTGAGAAAGCACAGAGGAGCTTAGGTTTTATGTAAACCTAAGCTCAATTATACAGAGGGTTTAAAAGGGTTTAAATCGGCGTCACGAGAAGTCTTTATTTTCTCAAATGAATGGAGTAGAATGACAGTTGATCATTCTCTTCGTCATTGTGATCGAAGGCCTCTGAGCTTGTGGTTCCTGAGACTGAGACCAATGAGTATGTTTAAGGGTCGTAGTGTCTAAGGGCCGTAGAGAAGCAATCCCATCACAAATATATGAGACTGCTTCATCTTCCTTCGTCGGGCCAGCCTTCTGCAGGCAGGTTCGCAGTGACGTTTCCTGTCAATGTTAAAGGAAGAATAAGGTAGTCCTGTTTCGTGAAACCTTCGTGCCCTTTGTGGTTTAAAAAAAATCTAAAACCTCCCATAATAACCAAACATGAAACTACTTACTTCCTTTTTATTTTCTTTACTGCTTTTTACTGCCTGTTCGCAGCAGGAGCAGGTAACCATTTTATTAAGTCAGGAAGCATCCAACCGGGCAGCGTTTGGTGCGGAAAAACTGGCTGAAATCCTGACAACTTCTGGGAAGTATCAGGTAACACAAGCTGCATTGGGCAAAGAATTACCCAAAGGCAAATTCATCATTATCGGTGAAAGCGGGGACAGCAGCCTGGAAGCATGGAAGAAGGGAAATTCCTGGCCTGCAGAGCAAGAGACCCCAGAGGGCGAGGAAGGTTTTACCATCAGTTCATTTGATGGAAAAGCATTGCTGGTAGAAGGAACAGCTCCTTCAGGAGCGCTTTATGGGGCCATTGAACTGGTGGACCAAATCAAGGAAGCTGGTAAGATCGAGTTTAATCAGTCCATCACCGACAGTCCGGAAATGGTCTTGAGAGGGGCGTGCATAGGCCTGCAGAAGACAGCCTATCTGCCAGGAAGGGGTGTTTATGAATATCCTTACACACCGGAAAATTTTCCTTGGTTTTATGATAAGGAATTGTGGATAGATTACCTGGACATGTTGGTGGAAAACCGGATGAATTCCCTGTACCTGTGGAATGGCCATCCTTTTGCTTCTTTGGTGAAAGTGGAGGATTATCCCTTTGCCCTGGAAGTGGACGAGGAGACGTTCAAGAAAAATGAAGAGATGTTCCGCTTCCTTACCGAGGAAGCAGACAAACGCGGTATCTGGGTGATCCAGATGTTTTATAATATCATTGTTTCCAAACCATTTGCGGAGCATTATGGCATTGAAAGCCAGGACCGAAGCCGTCCTATCATCCCCTACATTGCTGATTACACCCAAAAATCCATTGCGGCATTTATCGAAAAATATCCCAATGTAGGCCTTTTGGTGGCCTTGGGAGAGGCCATGTCGGGCATTGAAAACGACGTGCAATGGTTTACCGAAACGGTTATTCCAGGCGTGAAGGATGGCTTAAAGGCGCTTGGCAGAACCGATGAACCGCCCATTATCCTAAGGGCCCATGATACAGATGCACCGGTGGTAATGGAAAAGGCACTGCCACTTTATAAGAATTTATACACCACCCATAAGTACAATGGGGAATCCCTGACCACTTACGAACCCCGTGGGCCCTGGTCAGAAATCCACCGCAGCTTAAGCTCGGAGGGAAATGTACATATTTCCAATGTGCACATTTTGGCCAATCTGGAGCCTTTCCGCTACGGTTCGCCTGATTTTATCCAAAAAAGTGTACAGGCCATGCATGAGGTGCATGGTGCCAATGCCCTGCATTTATATCCCCAGGCCTCTTATTGGGATTGGCCTTATACGGCCGATAAGACCCCAGATGGGGAAAGGCTGTTGCAGATCGATCGCGATTGGATCTGGTACAAGACCTGGGCAAGGTATGCTTGGGACAGCAAAAGGGACAGGGAGGAAGAAGTAGCCTACTGGTCAGAAATTTTAGGGGAAAAATTTGATGCAGGTGATGCGGGAAGGGAAATCCTGACAGCTTATGAGGAAACCGGGGAAATTGCACCAAAACTGTTGAGAAAGTTTGGTATTACTGAAGGGAACCGTCAGACCCTGCTTTTGGGAATGTTCGGAAGTCAGCTGGTCAACCCCTACAAATGGCGGGTGTACCCGGGCTTTCATGAGTCCTGTGGACCTTTGGGGGAAATTCTGATAGAATATGCCGAAAAGGAGCATAACGGAGAAGCGCATGTGGGTGAGACACCGCCCCAGTTGATCAAGGAGGTGGTCGAGCATGGCAGAATAGCGGCCGAGGCCATTGATAAAGCGACTCCTTCCGTAAAGGCCAATAAGGAGGAATTTGCACGTCTTCAAAATGATGTGCATGCCTATAATGCCTTTGCGCAGTTTTTTGCTGAAAAGGTGAAGGCTGCCATGGTGGTGCTAAGGTTTAAGTATTCCAATGATGTCAAGGACCTGCAGGAGGCCGTCCCGCATTTGGAAAAGAGTGTAGCGCATTACCGTCAGCTGGTGGAGCTGACCAAGGATACCTATTTCTATGCCAACAGCATGCAGACTTCCCAACGCCGGATTCCCATTGGCGGGGATGATGGGAAGAACAAACATTGGTCGGAATTGCTGCCACATTATGAAAGGGAGCTGGGCAGCTTGAAGCGAAATATTTCCTTGCTGGAAAACGCCAAGGGCGGGGAGTTGCCGCAGAAGGAAGTAGCTCCTTGGCAGGTAGGAGACCTTACCTGGGAGCTGGATGCCCAGGAGTTCCAAGTAGCAAATGGCGTAAAGGTATTTACCGATGATGCCGGCAAAATCAAGAAAATGGCCGATGAAGTGAAAGGCCTTAAAGGCTTGCTGCTCTCTTCCGAAAAGCTGGATGATGAGGGGATATCCCTGAAGTTCAGCAATGAAAAGCCCATCAAACTGGTGCTTGGTTATTTCAATACCGGGGACAAACATTACCTGACCCCTCCGACTTTGGAGACCAATGCCATGGGGAATATGAGGGGAGAGGCCGAGGTGCAATTGGCCAATGCCATGGAAATAGAAGGCTTACCACCTGTGAACATCCACACTTACCTGTATGAGGCCGGAGAGCATGAATTGGTGTTGGAGGATGGTAAGGTGTTGATCTTAGGGGCCATTGATGCCGATCAGGAAGTGGTGTCAAGGGACGTGGGCTTGATCGGTGAAGACCAAAAGGCCGCGGTGGATTGGGTGTTTTATTGAGGAGACATTAGGTGGAGACGCGAGATTTTAGAGTAAAGAGTAAAGAAGAAAGAGTAAAGACAGGCCGTAGTTGTCCCTGCATCCCGCATAGCAATTGGGACTCGTGACAACCGAGATTTGATTCTTATGTCCGAGGGAAGGCCTTTCCTCCCCCTTTAAGGGGCTAACAATGCTGTTAAGTTAACCACAGGCCTGCCTCGCCGGACAGGCGGGTTAAATGGATGAACACAGATTAAAGGAGGTAAAATAACACATCTGTGTTTATCTGTATTCATCTGTGGTTATTATTCCTCATAACTCAAGAGCATTGAGGGGGCTAGGGGGTGAGCGTAAGAAGAAAGAAATACCGTCGTTGTGACAAGAGTTGCTCTTTAGCACAATCTTGACTGTTCGGGATTTGTAATCCCGAACTTCTTATTTAGGCACTGCTCCTGATTTCAAATCAGGAGCAGGCAATAATGGGAATTTGCAATTCCCTTTAACCATTTGAAAAAAAGAAAATTAAAATGATGCTGATAAGTTGGTCCAAGAGGCTTTGGCTGAGCTTGTTTTGTTGCTTTTGTGTTTTGTTGCTGAATGCCCAAGGAGTACGTAAGGAAATTTCCCTGAACAAGCAGTGGAAAACCATTGCCTCGGGGGTGATGCCTTTGGAGGAGAAGGGCTTCGAGAAGGTGGATTTTAAAGATGAGGATTGGCTCGAGGTGGAGGTGCCCCACAACTGGGACCAGTATGAAGGCTTCCGAAGGATGAAGCACGGCAACCGCCATGGGGCAGCTTGGTACAGAAAAACTTTCCGGCTGGATCCATCAGACCAAGGGGATCAGCATTTCCTGTTTTTTGAAGGGGTAGGTTCTTATGCCACTGTCTGGGTCAATGGCCAAAAGGTCGGAGAACATGCCGGCGGGCGTACTACCTTTACCCTGGACATCACCGAGGCGATCCGTTTTGGAGAAGAAAATACCCTTGCAGTAAAAGCAGATCATCCTGCCTGGATAGCCAACCTGCCCTGGGTCTGTGGGGGATGTTCGGGAGAATGGGGCTTTTCAGAAGGTTCCCAGCCCATGGGAATATTCAGGCCGGTGACTTTGGTGGTCACCGACCCGGTGAGGATAGCGCCTTTTGGCGTGCATATTTGGAACGATCCTGACATTTCCAAATCCTCCGCAAAACTGCATTTGACTACTGAGCTTAAAAACCATGGCAAAGAAGCCAAGGAAATCACCTTGGTGAACAGGTTCTTGGATGCTGAAGGGAAGGAAGTGGACAGACAGGAAAGCAGCCTGACATTAGCAGCAGGACAACAGGACACCGTAAGGCAGCAAACGGCCAGGATCATGCAGCCAAAACTATGGTCGCCGGCCAATCCCTACTTGTATAGCATGGTGACCGAGGTGTATTCAGGAAAGCAGCTTATCGATCAGTTGGAAACGGCTTATGGCATCCGATGGGTCAGCTGGCCAGCGGGAAGGAAAGACGGTGATCACCGCTTCTTTATCAACGGGGAGCCATTGTACGTCAACGGGATTTGCGAATACGAGCATTTGATGGGAACGAGCCATGCTTTTACCGATCAGCAGGTGGAATCCCGCGTGGATCAGATGTTGGCAGCAGGCTTCAATGCCTTCCGAGATGCCCATCAGCCACACCATTTCAAGTACCATGAAGCCTGGGACAGGGAAGGCATTCTATTTTGGACACAGTTTTCTGCCCATATCTGGTACGATACCCCTGAATTCAAAGAAAACTTTAAGCAACTGCTCAGAGACTGGGTAAAAGAGCGGCGCAACAGCCCCTCTGTAGTGCTTTGGGGCCTGCAGAATGAAAGCACCATTCCCAAAGCCTTTGCAGAGGAGTGTACGCAAATTATCCGCGAAATGGATCCGAGCACATCCTCCCAAAGATTGGTGACCACCTGTAACGGAGGAGAGGGAACGGATTGGAACGTGATTCAAAATTGGTCGGGGACTTATGGTGGTGATCCCAACCAATACGGAGAAGAACTGAGCGAACAAATCCTGAACGGGGAATATGGCGCATGGAGAACCTTGGATTTACATACGGAAGGCCCTTTCGATCAGAAGGGGGCTTACAGTGAAGACCGCTTCTATCAATTGATGCAGCTCAAGGTGCAGGAAGCCGAGGGGCATCAGGACAGTTTGGCGGGGCAGTTTCATTGGCTTTTCAATTCCCATGAGAATCCCGGACGTATTCAGAATGGGGAAGCTTACCGGGATATTGACCGGGTGGGGCCAGTCAATTACAAAGGCCTGGTGACTCCTTGGGAGGAACCGACCGATACTTATTATATGTACCGGTCCGAATATGCCTCCAAGGAAACCGATCCCATGGTGTATATTGTGAGCCATACCTGGCCGGACCGCTGGACCAAGCCAGGGATAAAAGACAGCTTGGTGGTCTTTTCCAATTGCGATGAAGTGGAACTTTTCAATGCCGTCAAGGGAAATTCACTGGGCAGAAAGACCAACCCGGGAATGGGTAAAAACTTCCAATGGGACCAAATAGCTATTCAGTACAATGTGTTAAAAGCGGTAGGATATGTGAATGGAAAAGCAGTTGCTGAGGACCTGATCCTTTTGCACCATTTACCGGAAGCCCCGGACTTGGATGATTTGAAGGAGGAAACCAACTTGCTGAAGGGCAAAAAGGCTTACCGTTACCTGTACCGGGTAAATGCCGGAGGGCCGGATTACACCGATCAGTTTGGGCAGCAATGGCAGGCAGATGTACAAAGAAAAGACGATAAGAGTTGGGGCTCTCTGTCCTGGACGGAGCAGTTTGAAAACCTTCCTGCTTTCTATGCCAGCCAACGGAGAACCCATGATCCCATTGCAGGGAGCAGTGATTGGGACTTGTTCCAGACCTTCCGTTATGGAATGCATACGCTGAAGTATGAATTTCCACTTCCGGATGGGGAATACCTGGTCGAGTTGTACTTTAATGAGCCTTGGTACGGTACCGGAGGGGGAATGGACTGTAGCGGTTGGAGGGATTTTGATGTGGCCATCAGTGGAGATACGGTGTTGAAGAACGTGGATATCTGGAAGGAAGTGGGGCATGATCGTGCCTTGAAAAAAACGGTGATAGGCAGGGCAAAAAACGGCTTGTTGACGATTTCCTTTCCAAAGATCACCTCGGGACAAGCGTTGATTGCAGCGATGGCCATCGCCAGCAAAGACAAAGGCATTCATATTGCCCCAGCCTCAGAAAGAAACATAGTAGACTTGGTATGCAATGCCAAAGAGGCCAGTGTGCAATCCTGGTTGGATACCGGTCAGCCCCAGTATTCGGATGCCGAGGTAGCTTTTAGCCAGCTGCCTTATCAGCTTTATGGGGCCGATTGGATAAGGTTTCCCCGGAAGGCAGAGAAGGTAAAGGGTAGTTTCAACGCTTTGGCGGCATCTACCGTTTATGTGCTTTTGGATAAAGCATCGGAGGATTTGCCGGACTGGTTGAGGGAATTTGAGTTGACCGAGGAAGTGGCTGAAAATGGCGAAGGCGCTTCGTTTAAGGTGTATAAAAAAAGCATTACCGCAGGTGAAGGCGTTGATTTTGGCGAAAACGGAAAATCAGCTTCGAAAGATTTGGCCATGTACACTATTGTGCTTGTGCCCGACTATGAAATGGGTGAAGGGGAAGAGCAGCGGCCGGTGGAAGTCCAAGAGGCCGAAGAGGGTGATTTTGCAGGAGAAGTCAGCAAGGGGAATTTTAAGAAAAGTGATTATATCGCTTTTGAAGGAAACGCGGGGAACGATTTTTCCTGGGAGGCCAATCCGGGGCTGGCAGGAACCTTCCTGATCCGGTTCCGCTATATGAATGCTACCGATCATCCCCTTCAGGTAAGGTTGCAGATCATTGCCAGCAATGGGGTAGTGATGCGGGACGATGTCATTGACTTTCCTGTGGCGGATGAAAAATGGAAGATCCTCAATACCACTTCAGGGAGCATGTTGAATGCCGGTAAATATACCATTAGGATTTCCGGGGAAGGAATGGAGGGATTGTGGTTGGACAGGGTGGAGTTCCAGTAATGATTGGGTTTTTGGGTGATTCAGTTATTGGTCAACAGTCAACAGTCAACAGCCCACGGTCGACGGTCCACTGTTGACTGTGGACTGAGGGAGGTAGCAGAGAGTGTTTAGCTTTTCCGTCATTGCGAACAGAGTGAAGCAATCCCGGCTACCGAAAACGAGATTGCCTGCCCTCCCTGCCTACCGGCAAGGCAGGCGGGAGGCGGGCTTCGTCGTACCTCCTAGCATTGACAGGGTGTTTAAGGTGCGGAGGAGTTCCCTTTGGTTGCTGAGCTTCGATCCCTGAGCTTAGTCGAAGGGTCGAAGCATAAGGGGGTAGGGGGTATAGAGGGCGGATTGATATCTGTCATTCAGCTCCTTAATGTTTGAGAAAATGTTGGCCTCTCGCTATGACGTTTCCAGTCAATGGTATATGTCCTATAGGCTGAGAAGTGATAACGGATTAATGCAATGATGATTTGGACTTTGGATTATACTTATACAGGATAAAGGAAAAATTTTTCTTTTATCGACTGAACTATGCTATTTTAATGGAAGATATAACTTTTGCAAACATTAGATTTTCAACGGTAAATAGAATAATGAGACAATTTTATACCTTGATTGCCAGCTTTTTGCTGGTGAGCATACTGTTGGGCTGTTCTTCAGAAGCTGAAGAAAGCAGGCAGGTGATTGATTTTAACAAAGGTTGGTATTTTGAGCGGGGGGACCATCCCAATGCCATTCAGCAGGACTTTGATTTAAACGGTTGGCAGTTGGTCAGGCTTCCCCATGACTGGAGCATAGAGGGGCCTTTTAGTGAAGAGCATCCCACCAAGCCTGAAGGCGGGGCCCTGCCGGCCGGTATAGGCTGGTACCGCAAGACCTTTCTATTGCCCAAGGAAAGCATTGATGAAAGTATCTGGATCGAATTTGATGGGGTATACCGCAACGGGGAGGTCTGGATCAATGGCCGCCGGTTGGGAAAAAGGCCAAACGGATACAGTTCGTTCAAATATGACCTGAGCGAATACCTGCATTACGGCGGCACCGAGAATGTAATAGCCGTGCGTGTGGACAACTCTGAGCAGCCCAATTCCAGGTGGTACACCGGTTCCGGGATTTACCGGAACGTAAGACTGGTTAGGACCGGTAAATTGCATATCAGCCATTGGGGGACTTATGTGACCACACCGGAAGTAAGTGAGGAGGAAGCTACAGTTAAGCTTGAGGTGATTGTACAAAACGATGGTCATAATGAGCGCAGGCTGAGCATTGTCAGCAGGATCATTGATCAAGAAGGAAATGAGGTGGCCAAACAAGAAAGCAGGAGTTCATTGACCAGGGATTCCAGTGCCACCCTACAGCAGGATTTTGTGGTGCAAAAGCCTGAGCTTTGGTCGACAGATCGCCCTTATCTCTATAAGGTAGTGACAGAAGTTTATGCCGGGGTCCAGTTATTGGACAACTACACCACGCCTTTGGGCATACGGTATTTCGAATTTGATGCCGAAAAAGGGTTTTCCCTTAATGGCAAGCCCATGAAGATTTTGGGCGTGTGCAACCATCACGATTTGGGCGCCTTGGGTGCTGCGGTCAATAAAAGAGCCATTCAAAGGCAGCTGGAAATCATGAAAGAGATGGGAGTAAATGCCATCAGAACGGCCCATAACCCTCCGGCTCCTGAGCTCTTGGAACTTTGTGACGAGATGGGCTTCATCGTTCAGGATGAGGCTTTTGATGTTTGGAAAAAGAAAAAAGTGGACGCCGATAGCCATCTTTTTTGGGAAGAATGGCACAGAAGGGACCTGGAGGACATGATCCTTAGGGACAGGAACCATCCTTCCATTATGATGTGGAGCATAGGCAATGAAATACGGGAACAGTTTGACAGTACAGGCTTGACCATCACCAAGGAACTGGTAAGGATTGTGAAAAATCTGGATACTACCCGTCCGGTGACCTGTGCTTTGACCGAAAACATTCCGGATAAGAACTATATCTACCAATCAGGAGCCTTGGATCTTTTGGGCTTCAATTACAAACACAAGGACCATCAATACTTCCCGGAATGGTATCCTGGAGAGAAGCTGATCGGAACGGAAAACATGTCCGCTTTGGCTACCAGGGGTCATTATGACCTTCCCTCGGATACCATTATGAGATGGCCGGAAGCACACAATATCCCTTTGACCACGGCCAATGAGGATTATACCGTATCGGCCTATGACCAGGTGTCTGCCTATTGGGGAAGCACGCACGAGGAGACTTGGAAATCCATCAAGAAGCAGGATTTTATGTCCGGTTTGTTTGTGTGGACGGGCTTTGATTATTTGGGTGAGCCGATTCCTTACCCTTATCCGGCACGCAGCTCCTATTTTGGCATCGTGGACCTTGCCGGTTTCCCTAAGGATGCCTATTATATGTACCAAAGTGAATGGACGGATGAGCCCGTGCTACATGTTTTTCCCTATTGGAACTGGAAGGAGGACCAAAAGGTGGATGTTTGGGCCTATTACAGCCAGGCCGATGAGGTAGAGCTGTTCTTAAATGGTGAATCCTTGGGCAGCAAAAAGAAAGAAGGCGATGACCTGCATGTAATGTGGAGGGTGCCTTTTGAGCCCGGGACGCTTAAGGCCATTTCCCGAAAAAACGGTCAAAAGGTGTTGGAAAAGGAAATCCATACGGCGGGCGAGCCGGCCAAAATTGTCCTGACTCCCGACCGGAAGGTCATCACTGCTGATGGGGTGGACCTTTCGTTTATCACCGTGGAGGTAGTGGACAATGCCGGTAATTTGGTACCCAATGCGGATCACTTAATTCACTTTGATCTGGAGGGGCCAGGGAGCATTGCCGGAGTGGACAACGGCTACCAGGCAAGTCTGGAGTCTTTCAAGGCCGATCATCGAAAGGCTTTTAAGGGGAAATGCCTACTGATCGTCCAAAGCAGTGAAAAAGCAGGGGAGGTAAAAATCAAGGGGCAGGCCGATGGACTTGAAGCAGGGGAGGTCATATTGGAGACCAGATGATTGGGGCAAAGGAGTAAGGAGCATTTCGAAGCCATTGCTTTGCGATATTTGGGAGAGCTGGTTCAACTGTTTAGCTGAAAATCACATTTAGTTATGGGAAATTCACCATTTCTCACTATGACCACTAAAGAATAATCTGGGTTAAAGGGATTTTCCAGTTTTTTCGGGGTGGAGCCTGTCTTTGCTATTTGCCTTTGGCTGCGGAACTTTGGTCATTTTGATGGAGTTTATCTTTTTTCCAATGATGAAAAAAGAAAGAAAAAAATCTAGGCCGGTGGTCTGCCTTTTAAAATGGGACATGGATTTTCCATGAGACAGGGATGCGTAACCCATTTTAAATTTCAGTCGATGGCTACGGCCTAAAAGGGAGTGGATCTCGCTGTTCCACAACGCGAGCTAACTCCCTTTTTTAACGACCTACGCCACCGACTGAAATACAGGCATACCAAAGGCCGGTACCGGAATCCGTTTGGTTAAGTTGAACTCAGATTGGGTGATGATATTGATGCTTGGGCCAGTTTTACTCTTTGTGTCTTGCCTTCTCCTTCTTAATAACTAAAAAATGCTTTCTTACTATGATCGGAATCCTCTTTCTATACTTTTTTTACATAGGGATTCAATTTACAAAACTGACTACGCCAGCTTCTTTTTGCTGGCATATTTTCCCGGTGTGATGCCTGTCCGGTGAGAAAAGGTGGTAGTAAAGTGCTGTAGTGAGCTAAAGCCGCAGTTATAGGCAATATCGGAAAGCTCTAAATTTTCCTTGCCCAGGATGAGCTCCTTGGCCCGGTCGATTTTCAGGTTGATGATAAAGCTGTTGGGTGGGAATCCGGTAAGCCGCTTTACCTCATCGGTAAATTTGGTCTTGCCCATTCCAAAATGACTGGCCATATCTTCCACGATCCATTTTTTGGTCAGGTCTTTCAGGACCATATCGGTCAATTTGCCGATGAAGTGGTCATCTTCGTTTATTTTTTGTTTTCTATCGGACAAATGCCGGTACAAGTCAATGAGCAGGTTTTCGATGATATTGGTGACGACAATTTCAAACCCTTCATTTTGCTCGGATAGCTCCTTTTTAAGCTCGGAGAAGTATTTTTTGAAAATTTTGGCTTTTTTAAGTATCAGTCCGCTTTCAGCAGCAATGAACTCTCCCAGTTGCCGCTGGAAATCCGCCGAAAGTTTGGACCATTCCCCCAGGGTCAGCGGGTTTTTGGGGCTGAAGTTTTGAGGCTTAATGATCAGCCAGTTGATCTGTCCCATGTCCATTTTTCCTGCGGGGCTTCCGTTCCAATGCCATGGTGCCGTGATGGACAGGTCATCCGGCAGTAGCTCTACGGAGCGTTCTTCAATGACCCAATCGTACCGCCCACTTTCGATAAAGTGGATTTCAATACCATCGTTCAGGTGGGGGCGCATGTTTTCATCCATGCGTACCTTGGAAAATTTCATGCTGCCAAACTGGTTGATACAGGAAAGGCCTTTCAGTGGTCCGGGGTTTTCCTCGTGCCACCATATTCCGGATTCTCCAGCTTTTTGTTTTATAGGAGGAGCAGCTTTGTTGACATTGTCCGTTTTTTCCATATATCTGTTCAGTGGTGAATTGAAGGGATTGTCGGTTTTTAGTTTTTTTGATTGTTGTCGGTCAAGAATGCAAAATAAAATATAAATAAAATTGCTGATTTATAAAATCGACCGATGGGTAAATTTTAGTGTGAAGGATTGTTGTTTTTTCTACTTTGATGAGAAATAACCCAAAATATCATCATATATGAAACACAAACTACTGTTAGCGAGCATGCTAATGGGATGGGGCATTTGCCATCAGTCAACTGCGGAAACATCCCTCGGATCAATCGAAAATGCACCGACAATCCCTCCCTTGGTGCATTCAGTAACTCAAGAAAGAAAAGTCGAAGGAGTGGTCACCGATGCTTCGAACGGGCAGACCTTACCAGGTGTCAATGTCAGGGAAAAAGGTACTTCAAGAGGTACCGTGACCGATATAGACGGTAAATTTGAATTGGAGGTAGGGGCAGAAAATCCCGTGCTTGTTTTTTCATTCATTGGCTATGAAAGTCAAGAAGTAAAGTTGGGGAATCTGTCCAAAATAGAAGTTGGGCTGCAGCCGGACATCAAAAGTTTGGAAGAGGTTGTTGTTGTCGGATACGGCACCCAAACCAAAAGAAATGTGACCGGGTCGGTCAGTTCGGTGGATGTGGATCAGCTGGAGACCCAGCCGAATACCAATATTGCCCAGGCTCTTAGGGGCCGAGTGGCCGGTGTACAGTTCACGGACAGTGGAAGGCCGGGGCAGAGCGGCAATATCCTGGTGCGGGGCCAGCGGTCCATCACGGCCAGCAATGCTCCCTTGATCATTTTGGACGGAGCTTTCTTCAATGGAGAGCTGGCGGATATCAATCCCGGAGATGTAGCCTCCATGGAAGTGCTGAAAGATGCCAGTGCCGCGGCCATTTATGGTTCCAGGGCAGCAAATGGTGTGATCTTGATCACCTCTAAATCCGGTTCGTCAGAGAAGCCTTTGATCAGGCTGAATGCCTATGCCGGTGTTTCGGACTGGAGCTATAAGATGCCGCTTTACTCCCCGGAAGCTTATCTGCAGAGGAGGCTGGACTTTAGGTCGCAGAACCAGCCCAATGACCCCACCGTTCCGGTCAGGGATTTGCTCAATGCGGAAGAAAGGGAAATGTACGATGCCGGGAAGACCGTGGATCCTTGGGAGGCCATTTCCCAGAATGCGTTCCAGCAGTCCTACAATCTGAGTATTTCCGGCCGGACAGCCAAGACCAATTATTTTGTGTCCGGAAGTTATGTGGATGAAGACGGGCTGATTTATGGTGACAGGGCAAGCCGAAAGTCAGTAAGGTTGAATCTGACCAACGATATCACCGATTGGTTGCAGTTGGGGGTCAATTCCCAGTTTACCCAGCGGGAAATGTCCGGGGTAGAGGCCAGTGTGCTAAATGGCTATTGGCTGTCTCCTTATGCCAAAATGTACTTTGATGAGGGGCAGACGGATCCCGTTCCATATCCTACGGGCGACAACCTGGTCAGCAATCCGATGTTCAATGCCCTTATGATGGATAATGAGCAGATTGCCAATAACCTTTTTGCCAATGTGTTTGCGGAAATAAAATTGCCTTTTATTGAGGGCTTATCCTACAAGTTCAGCTATAACCCCAATATCCGCTGGGACCACGATTATTCGTTCCAGCCGATTTATCAGCGTAACAATATCAACAACCCGGGTACGGGCAGAAAGTACAACCGTAACCGGATGAACTGGCAGTATGAGAACCTGGTCACTTATAGCAGGGAAATCAAAGAACATGGATTTGACCTGACCTTGTTGTACGGGCGAAACCACAGTTTTTCGGAAGGCACTTTTGTAGAGGGCCGGGGATTTGTCAGTGATGTCAATGGTTGGAATAATCTCGATATCGCGCAGACACAGCGGATAGAGACCGAGGCCACCCAGCAGGATGGTGTTTCCTCTATGGCCAGGTTAAATTACCGGTTCAAAAACAGGTACATGATTACCCTTACTGCCAGAAGGGACGGGTCTTCGGTATTTGGTGCAGACAAGAAGTTCGGGACTTTTCCTTCCATAGCCTTGGGCTGGGTCGCTACAGACGAAGCCTTTATGATGAACCAGAAGACATTTGATATGCTGAAGTTAAGGCTGTCTTATGGTAAAGTAGGCAACCAGGCCGTGAGCCCTTATCGCTCTCTTGACCGCTCGGCTTCCTATCAGTACGTCTTTGGGTCAGACACTTACACGGCCATATTCCCCAATCCAGAATTTATGCCCAATCCAAGCTTAGGCTGGGAAACTACGGCTTCTTTCAATGCAGCGGTAGATTTTGAACTTTGGGCAGGAAGGCTTTCCGGTACGGCAGAGTTTTACGATATGAACACCACGGACCTGCTTTTGGCAAGGAGCCTCCCGGCCATGACCGGTTTCTGGTCCACAACGGCCAATCTCGGACAGACCAGCAATACAGGCTTTGAACTGACACTGAATTCAGTGAATGTCAGGTCCCAGGATTTCGAGTGGAGTTCTATGGTGACTTTTTCCACCAACAAAAACCGGATTGACCACCTTTATTATGTGGATGCTGACGGTGATGGACAGGAAGATGATGACTTGGGGAACCGTTGGTTTATTGGTCAACCGATTGGCGTCACCTATGATTATGCTTTTGATGGCATCTATCAGGAAGGGGATGAAATCCCTGACGGTTATCAGCCAGGCTGGGTGAGGGTAAAAGACCTGAACAATGATGGGGCCATCAGCCCGGAAGACCGAACGGTATTGGGACAGACCTCTCCCAAATATCGATGGGGGATCAATAATCAATTGGCGTACAAAGATTTCTCATTGTCCTTCTTTATCAATGCCATGACAGGCTGGGAGTCCCAGTTTAACCTGCTCGATGTGAGCAGTCAGACAGGAAGCAGTTATCCCGGAAGGTCGGTGAATTTCCTTAACGCGGGGTACTGGACTCCGGAAAACCAATCAGAAACCAGACCGGGGCTGACCTATACGAATCCACTAAGCAGGGGATATTATTTGAGCAGGGACTTTATCCGGCTCCAGGACGTGACTTTGGCCTATGACCTGCCAAAGGCATTGACCGAAAGATTGAAAATAAATGGACTGAGGTTTTATATCAGTGGTAGAAACCTGGCAACCATCACGGACTGGCTGGGGCCAGATCCAGAAAGTGGGTACAGCAGTGTTACCAACTTGTATCCTACTCCAAGAACCATCATTGGAGGGGTCAACCTCAGTTTCTAATTTATTCTCACCAGATAATCAAAAGAAGATATGAAATGCATAAAAAATATAATTCCAAAGCGCTTATTTAAAGGCTTGGCCTTTGGTACCCTGTTGGTAGGCCTTAGCAGTTCCTGCCAAGAAGGTTTTTTGGAAGAAAAGCCCCAGGATTTTCTCAATTCCGATGTGGTGCTGACCAGTCCGGAAGGCTTTGAGAGTGCGGTGGTGGGCCTTCATGAATCCGTTCGCCACCTTTACTTTAGGGAAGACGGTTCCAAGATGCAGTCCATGTTTTTTGGGACGGATATAGCGATGGCCGGTGACCGCTCGCTGCCGGATTTTAAAGATTATCCCACCTGGCTCACGCCTACCCTGTTTGCGGTGGAGCATTATTGGAACTGGGCCTATAGAAACCTGATGCCACGGGCCAATACCATCATCAGTTTTGCTGAGGAGGGGGACTTTTGGTCCAGTGAGGCCGAAAAAAATGCGGTGATCGCTGAAGCCCGGTTTTTCAGGGCCTATGCCTATAACTTCCTGGCCAACCTTTATGGAGGGGTGCCCATTGTGGATCAACTCTATAGGGCTCCCAAGGCTGATTTTGAACGCAATACACAAGAGGAAGTCTATGACTTTGCCCGTCAGGATTTGGAGTTTGCAGTGGAATGGTTACCGGAAACGACCTCAATTGATGGCCGTATCACCAAAGCCGCTGCCTACCATTTGCTGACCGAGGTTTATATTAATCTGGGCCAGTATCAAAATGCCGTGGAGAGCGCCTCGGCGGTGATCGATGATGAACAATATCACTTGATGACCGAGCGGTTTGGCAGCAGGATGAACCGTCCGGGGGATGTGATTTCAGATCTGCATGCCCAGGACAACCAAAACCGATCCAGTGGAAATAAGGAGACCATCTGGGCGCTGCAGTTTGAGCCCCGGTCCACCCCAGGAGGGACTGTGGAAGACAGTAGGTGGAAAGGGGTGACCTGGCTGAGAGCCTGGGGACCTAAGTGGTGGGATATCACTGACCCTAACGGGGAAAGTGGCATGCAGTTATCCGCGGACAGTCTGGGCCGTGGAGTGGCCTGGGTGCGCCCAACAGATTATTTCAATTATGAGATTTGGGAGGGATACCCCAATGATATCCGAAACTCCAGTTACAATATCCGGAGGACCTATTATTACAATAATCCCCAGTCCGACTATTTCGGACAGAAAGTACAGTTTGACGCTGCCAGGATAGATTCCATGGTGCAGTATTATCCCATGCTGACCAAAGTGGAGGGGGAAGCCGAGCTTACAGAGGGAGCGAGTTATGGGCGGTCGTTCAAGGACGTTTACCTGATGCGATTGGCGGAAACTTACCTGCTCAGGGCAGAGGCCTATTTCCTGATGGGGGATGCGGGCAGTGCTGCCCAGGACATCAATACGGTGAGGTCAAGAGCCCAGGCATCAGAGGTGACCGCGGGAGAGGTGGACCTGGATTTTATTTTGGATGAGCGGGCAAGGGAGCTGGTGATCGAGGAAAACCGAAGACTGACGCTTAACCGAATGGGGAAACTGGTGGAAAGGACCAAAAAGTACAATCCCCAAAGTGGTTCAAGCATTCAGGAATACCATCAGCTGTTTCCGGTCCCGCTTAGCACGATCGATGCGAATATCGATAAGAAGTTTCCGCAGAACCCGGGGTATTGAAGGGATTAGTTGGATGTCTTTTTAAAAAAATGAAAAGGGCCTGTCTCATAAGTAGATTTCTCTGAGTCCTACACAAATAATATTTCGTTGTAGTGTGTGTCAGTGGAGAAAGGGCCCGCCCCAAAGGGGTGAACTTATAATAGCCTGGGGTGGAAGCCCTAGGCTATAGTACCCCGAAGGTGTCATGTTTTGGCCGGATTAATAGCAATAGAGCAGACAGCTTGCCGCCAAAAACCGTGGGTTTCAATTGAGAAATCTGCCCAAGATAATGTCAATAATTACGTCATCGCAAGCGATCGGCAATCCTTTACCCATAGAATATTTGGCAACCAGATTCCGGTCATGACTTATGAGACAGCCTCTTTTTTCATTAGGGGTCAAATGCTATTAAGTTACGATAGTAATTAGCCACACCTGCCTACCGCAGATAAACACAGATGAGTTAATTTTTTAAGGATGGATGCTCATAGAGGCCTGGGATTTAGCGGAAATGGATTTTCACTATAGGCGGGGACTTTTGTCAGTGAAAGAAATTGGAAGGATGGATTAAAATACCTATTTTGAGTAGATATTTTTCAAGGTATGAAAACCATTGTTTTGAGAAACGGATTTTTTGGCAAAGTTCCGGTGGTCAGGCTGGAGTTCCACTATGATTTTGAGTTGAAAGAACTGGTAAAGGCTTTTCCGGACTGTCATTGGGACAAAAAGGAAAAAGTCTGGTGGGTGCCCTATGCAGAGGATGTGTTGGACTGCCTGCTTTCCTTTTTTAAGGGAAAGGCATGGTTGGATTATTCCTTATTCAGGAAGGCTGAGCTGCCCATACAGCACCCAGAACTACCATCTATTGCCCCTGAAATAGGAGGGGAAATCAGGAAGTTTGAAGACTGGATGCGTAACAAGCGGTACAGTGAAAGCACGGTCAAAACTTATATGGATTGTCTTGGTACGTTTTTCAGGTTTTTGGAAAACAAAGCGCTGGATATCATCGACAATAGTGATATCGAAAGATTCAACAAAGACTATATTATTGAGCGGGGGTATTCGGCATCGTTTCAAAATCAGGTGGTCAATGCGGTGAAATTATTTTTCCAGAACCGCAAGAACAAACGACTGGATCCCGAATTGGTTTACAGGCCAAAAAAGGCCCAGCGGCTTCCCAATATTTTGAGCAAGGAAGAAATCAGTCGGATTATAAAAGCGACGTCCAATCTCAAGCATAGGCTTCTATTGCTGATGCTATATTCTTGTGGATTACGGAGAGGGGAGGTTTTGTCGCTTAAGTTTGAACATGTACAGCGGGACCGTGGAGTGCTGTTGGTCAAACAGGGCAAGGGGATGAAGGACAGGGTGGTGGCCTTGCCAAAGGTCTTGTTGGGCTATTTGGAGGAATATTATCTGGCTTACAAGCCAAAGGAGTATATATTTGAAGGACAAAAGGGAGGGAGGTACAGTGAAAAGAGCCTGGCTGAGGTATTGAAAAAGGCGGTGAGAAAGGCAGGAATTAAGAAGCCCGTAACGCCCCACTGGCTGAGGCACAGCTATGCCACCCATCTTTTGGAAAGGGGGACCGATTTGAGGTATATTCAGGAATTGCTGGGCCATAAGAGCAGCAGGACTACGGAGATCTATACCCATGTAAGCAGTAAAGCCTTGGCGGAGATCCCAAGTCCACTGGATGATTTGGACTTGGGTAAATAAAAGGAAATAAAACCAGACTTACCCCCTCAACTATGTCGGATAAGGCTGGAAAAACCAGATATATAAGTAAGTTAGCGGCAATAAAAAACGTAAAGATTATCCATATGTTATAAATTAGAATATTAAGAATAAATTATATTCAATTTATTCGTAAGCATAATACTTTATTGCAGATTTGATTTAATTTATCAATCTTTAAATTTACAATAAACTAACCATGAGGTTTTTACATATAAGTGATCTACATTACAAAAATGGATTTAAGAGTGATGCGAATTTTAAGATATATAAGAACCACCTTTTCGATAAACTTGAAGAAGAAAACAAGAAAGAAGGGTTCGACTTTGTTTGTTTTTCTGGAGATTTGGTTTACGGTGGAAGTGAATCAGAATATGAAGAATTCAACACTGAATTTTTTCAACCATTATTAAGCCTAATAGATGTTCCATTAACTGCTTGTTGCTTTACTCCTGGCAATCATGATCAAGATTGGGATCAATTAGAAGCTTTTTCCCCTGATAAATTATTGAATAGCAAAACAAATGAAGAATTCAATACACTCATGGAGAAAGAGCCAATTCGTGAACATCTTCTTAAAAGTTTTTCTGCATATAGTGAATTTGTTAATTTGATAAATCCACCTAAAGAAGGGAGAGTTGATTTAGGGTGCTATTGGTTAATGGAATTTAATAATTTAAGGGTAAAAGTAAACTCGCTAAACTCTAGTTTTTTATCTAAATTCCATTACCCTGAAGGAGGATATGGTAAAATGCGGATTTCTGAATCTCAATTGTTTTCATTCTTGAAACCCGATCCAGAAGTAGATGCACAAATCATTATATCTCACTACCCTATCGATTTTTTTATACCTAGCGAAAAAATGCTTTTTGAAAACCATTTAATGAAAGTTGGTGGTGTATACCTACATGGCCATATTCATGAAATGTCTCAAATGAAAATAATTGATAAGAATCATGATAATGGCTCGCTTTTATATTGTCCTGTTGGGCCTTTATATACCAAGAAAGAAGAAGTAGGTCGTTTTTCAAATGCTTTTAATACTATCTCAGTAAAGGTTGATGGAAGTGTGAATTTGAATTCATATATATATACTAGCAGTCCTGAACCAAAATTCATTCCGAATTCTTATTCAGGAAAAGATGATGGAATTCATAGTTTTGTACTTAAAAAAAATGATAAATTAATTCCTGATCAAAGTGAAGGTTCAAACGAAGGGTTAGAAGAAAAAAAAGAATCATTAGAGGATATAATCAGTGTTTACCCTCATTTACGTTCACTAGAAAGAGCTTTAGAAAAGAAAATTCTTAATGAATCTACAGAGTATGATTATATAATAAACCAATATGATTTACTTGCGAAAGAAGTAAGTAAAATAATGTATTCCTCTGGAGTAAACGAATTAAGACAATTAAGGGTTCTTGCGTACCAGTTTGGAAGACAGTTTTTGTATACATTCTTAAGTAACAAAAATTATTTTTTTCCTACAATCCAGTATTCATATATAATTGAAACTCTTTCAAATCTTGGATCAGAAACTTTAGATTATGAGATACTGGAAAAGGGATTTAACCTTTTACATTCTAATCTGGATTTTCAAGACCCATTTTTCGAGTACGCTGGAGATGAAGATGCCAAAATAGCATATGAGTGTTTTCCTTTTTTCATACTAGCGCTTTCATTAATATCATTTTATGATAATGGCGAGTTTATTTCAAGAATTCTTGGAGTTGAAGAAGCCGAAGAAGAAAATTGGAGTTCTGAATTAAGAAAAACTACATTTAATCAATATGATAAAGGTTTAAAATTTGTAGTAACAAC